>NZ_JBFSSD010000032.1:17452-61882 GCF_041466145.1 Vibrio sp. 10N.239.312.D08
CTCGCTACTCGCTACTCGCTACTCGCTACTCGCTACTCGCTACTCGCTACTCGCTACTCGCTTAGTGCGGATCTTCCGACCAACCATCGCTATCTGACATATCTGGTGCGCCAGCGATGCTGTTCTCTTCGTCTGCCCATTCACCGAAATCAATCATCTGACATTGCTTGCTGCAAAACGGGCGGTGCGGGCTTTGTTCGCCCCATTCAACGTCAGCATTACATTGAGGGCATTTAACGATGGTGATTTTCTTCGACATAGTGATTCTTAATTTGAAGGTGTAATAATAGTGAGTTTAGGCTCGAGTGAGGACTCAAGCCAAACTATAAAAGGAAATTAATTAGGTGCAGATTGCCAATTCAAATTCGATGTCTTGAGTACAGGCTTGCCCAGTTTCAAAGCTCATGAACTTAACAGCAAAGCGGTTCTTGTGACCGGAGATCATCGGGTAGGCACCGTATTGCATCGGAATAGAAAGACGAAGGATATTCGCTTCATCGGCATCGCTCTGGAAGAAGCCAGCACGAGCGATTTGCTCTTTGAAGTGACCCGTCTCTCTGGTGAGCTTCAACCACAGTGTTAGCGCTTCATACAGAGGCTGTAAGCTGTCCATCCAAGCTTTAGCATCTCGCATTCTCTTATCAAGAGGAAGGTGCAGCCAATAATGCAGTGCCGGTAAATCAAAGCAGCATGAGCCACCTGGAAGATTAAAGCGCTGGCGAATCGCACTCAGGAAGCGGTCTTCTTTAAGTGATTGGCCAAAACGTTCTGCCTGCATCAGATCACGATAGATGTTACCAATGTCATTAAGTAGTGATGTCAGCATCTCTTGATCGACACCTTCAACATCCAACCAGCTTTTGTAGGTTACACGTTGCTTCTCAATATCTTTTGCGAGTTCGCTCTTGAGTTGGATCTGTTCGAAGATTTCAATCAGATCAAAGATGGAACGGAAAAAGAGTTGATACTGTTGAGCATCGGAAAATGTAGAAGACAAGTGTAGCTGCCTCAAGAGCGATTCAACTCTTAAGTAGATTCTTGTTTTCTCATTTAGAGGATGTTCAAATTTATGGGTGATCATCAAGCAAACCTTCATTCAACATAGTTCTATTCTGACCCATCTACTGTACTGATTGCCAGATACTTTTGATGTAAATCTGTGATTTGAGGCAAAAGTTCTTGGTTTTTAGTATGGTTTTTAATCACGTCATCTGCAACCGCTAAGCGCTGTTCTCTTGAAGCTTGTGATTTTAAAATTGCGGCAACCTGTTCCTTCGAAACATTGTCACGACTCATTGTGCGTTCTATTTGCACTTCTGTAGGCACATCAACGATTAAAACGCGATCGGCCATGCCTTGCATTTGGTTTTCAACCAATAGCGGTGCGACTAATAAAGCATAAGGGGATGTGACTTTAGACAGGTCACTGTCAATTTTGTCACGGATCATGGGATGAAGAAGATCATTGAGCCACTGCTTCTCTTTAGGATCAGAGAAGATCAGCTCACGCAGTCGACTTCGGTTGAGAGTTCCATCTTCAAGCAAGATAGACTCACCAAAGTGTTCTGTAATCTGTTTTAAACCGTCACTGCCCAGCGCAACCACTTCACGTGCCACGATATCAGCATCAACAATATCAATATTAAAATGCTCATTGAACAGGTTAGCGACCGTGGTTTTGCCACTGGCGATACCGCCGCTTAATCCGATAATGATTGCCATGGTTAAATTCCTAGTACAGAAGTGAAATACCAACCCATGATGTCGTTACCCCACATCAAGCTTACCCAACCCGCAATTGCAAGGTAAGGGCCAAATGGAAAGGCTTTATCGATGCCTTGCTGTTTCAGGCGAAGTTGAATTAAACCAAACACAAGGCCTACCAGCGAAGATAAAAGGATGATCATCGGTAGGTGTTGCCAGCCAAGCCATGCACCAAGCGCAGCCAGAAGTTTGAAATCGCCGTAACCCATCCCTTCTTTGCCTGTTAGTAGCTTAAACAACCAATAAACGGACCACAAGGCTAGGTAGCCAGCCATTGCACCAATCACTGAATCTTGAAGCGATACTGGACTGACGTTAAACAGAGCTAAAGCGATACCAGACCAAACTAAAGGTAAGGTGATTTGATCAGGGAGCAGCATGGTATCGAGATCGATAAAGGTTGCGGTAATCAATGCAAACGTGAAAAAGATCAGAGCGATGGCGTAATAACTGAAACCAAAATGACTAGCGACTGCGGTACAAAGGATTGCGGTAAGCAGTTCGACTAAAGGGTAGCGAGCACTGATTGGGTTAGCACAGCTATGGCACTTCCCCTTTAAGAACAGCCAGCTTAACACTGGGATATTGTCGACGATTCTTAATTGGGTTTTGCATTTCGGGCAGGTTGAACGAGGAATACTGAGATTAAACTTCCCCTCTGGCGCTGGAATTTTATATTGAGAGAAATACTCCGAGCACTCTTGTTGCCATTCGCGTTCCATCATAATCGGTAAACGGTGTATGACTACGTTGAGGAAGCTGCCGATAAGAAGGCTAAAAATGAAAGCTAATACGGGGAATAGCCAAGGATAGTAGTGAAATACTTCCATAGTGTCCTTTACCACTTAATCAAGGTGAGCAGAGATTGCTGCTCATGGGTGTTTAGTTGCTTTTAACTATCCTAACACACTCATAAGATTAAAGATCGGTAAGTACATCGCAACCACAAGTCCACCAACAACGGTGCCTAAAAACACGATGATCAGTGGCTCTAGAATCTTGCCTAAATTGTCGACGGTGTTGTCTACTTCAAACTCGTAAATCGAGGCTACTTTATTGAGCATATCATCAAGGTTGCCAGACTCTTCGCCAATCATCACCATCTGTAACACCATTTCGGGGAAGGCATTGGTATTGCGCATTGCGATATACATCGGCATGCCTGCTGCGGTTTCTCGGTGAACCTCAATGATTGCTGATTCATAATGTAGGTTGCCTGCGGTTTTGGCTGTGGTTTTTAGGCTCATTAAAATAGGAATACCGGAACTAAAGCTTGTTGATAAGGTTCGGCTGAATTTGGCTATTGAGGCTTTCGCTAATACGCCACCGAGAACAGGGAAACGCAATCCTAGCCGACTGACAGACAGTCTGAACGAGTGGGAGCGCTGGCATAGTTGGTAAATAATCAGAACAACAAGCCCGATGCCTACAGCCGTATAAAAACTGTAAGCCTGCATCCAATGGGAAAGGTGGAGTACCTGCTGAGTAAACCAAGGTAAGTCTGCACCAAAGCCTGAAAACATAGATTCAAATTCGGGGATTACCATGGTTAGCATTAGGTAGGAGACAGTTAGTGCAACAATGACCACCATCGCTGGGTAGATCAGTGCTTTTATAACCTTAGACTTTAACTGTTCACTCTTTTCTCGATAAGTTGCCAAGCGTTCGAATACTTGCGCTAGATTACCGGAAAGTTCGCCTGTCGCGACCAAGTCAGTATAGAGGTCATCAAAGTGACGGCTTGCGGTTCGCATCGCTTTTGATATTGGCGTTCCGGCTTCTACACCTTTGCAGATATGCGATAGAATCGATTTCATTTCAGCTTTGCGGTGATTGTCCGACACCAACTTGATGGCTTGTACGATAGGCACACCAGTAGCCAGCATCGTCGCAAGTTGCCGAGTTAAAATTGTGATGTCTTTGGCTTTGACGCGATGTGTTAAACGAGTGACGGCTGAAATACTTTTCTTTTTGATTTTCTTAATTTGAATATGTTGTTCTTTGAGCTTTTCTCGCACTTCTAATTCGGTAAGCGCTAAGGTTTGTCCTGACACTTTCTTGCCTGAGCTGTTAATACCTTTCCAGTGATAGCTTTTTAATTGTGATTGTTTGGACTTGCTACTCATTGGTGCTCCATTGGGTTATATGTACAGAACACGTTGCAGCTCTTGATAGCTGGTGGTGCCTTCAAGCAATTTATCTAGCCCCGACTCTTGCAGAGTTCTCATGCCTTCTCGGCGTGCCAAGTTTTCAATGGCTAACGCGTTCGGTTTGTCGATCAGGCTGCTTTTCAGCTGGTCGCTAAATGGCATCACTTCGTAGATACCAACGCGACCAGAGTACCCTTGATTGCACTCATTACACCCTTGAAGATTGGCTTTGTAGATGGTTTTGCTGTTAGGAATCGAGTGACGCAGAAATATGTTTGGTGAATCGTCAGTTTCTTTGCAGTGGTTGCACAATCGTCTTGCCAGTCGTTGGGCGATAATCAAACTCAATGATGAGGCGAGGTTAAAGGGTTCTATCCCCATATGAGCGAGTCGAGTGACGGTTTCTACGGCGGAATTAGTGTGCAGTGTCGAAAGCACTAAGTGACCGGTTTGCGATGCTTTGATCGCGATCTCTGCGGTTTCCAAGTCGCGGATCTCTCCAACCATCACAACATCAGGGTCTTGTCGTAAAAATGATCGCAGTGCTTCAGCAAAACCAAAGCCGATCTTAGGTGTTACTTGTACTTGATTGATACCACATAGGTTAATCTCCACTGGGTCTTCAGCTGTCGAGATATTGCGTTCCGTAGTGTTAAGCACTCGAAGGCCTGTATAAAGGGAGACGGTTTTTCCGCTGCCGGTAGGTCCTGTCATTAAGATCATACCTTGTGGGCGTTTCAGGGCATCGAGGTAGAGTGCTTTTTGATCTTCGCTGTAACCTAACTTATCGATATCTAGATTGGCCGCACTACTATCAAGCAGTCGAAGAACGATCTTTTCACCCCATAAGGTCGGAAGTGTTGATACACGCATATCAATCGCGAGTTCATCATTCAAACGGAGCTTAATGCGTCCATCTTGGGGTAAGCGACGCTCCGCAATATCAAGCTTGGCGAGAATCTTCAAGCGAGCAGATAACCGGCGACTTAAATGAGAGGCGGGTTGCTGAATCTCGACAAGGATGCCATCGCAACGCAGGCGCACGCGATAGTGCTCTTCGTAAGGTTCAAAATGAATATCTGATGCACCTTTGCGTACCGCATCGACCAATATCTGATTGATAAATCTGCTGACAGGGGAATCGTCTTGACTGAGATCTTCTATCGACGCTATCTCGTCGTCAGACACCTCAACGAGATTGGCGAGTTCATCTTGAGTGATTTCTTTGCGGTTAGAATCTTGTCCGGAAATGGAGCGGCCATACAGCTTTCTTATTGCGCCTTCTAATTCAGAGTAGTTAGCGACAACGAGTTCGATCTGCAATCCTGTCGCAAATCGAAAATCATCTTCAGCTTGCAAGTCGGTCGGATCGGCAGAGGCGAGAGTTAGGGTGGAGCTAGACACTGAAATCGGGATAGCGTGATACTTTGTGATCAGCTCGCGAAGCCCTAATTGGTCGCACAAGACTTCATAGTTAATGTTGGCAAGCTGAACTAACGGCAAACCGAAAATGGCTTGAATATTATGTGCGAGACTCTCGCTGGTGAATAAATCAAGAACGAGCAAAGCTTCAGGTGTAGAAACACCTGAAGCATGTATATGTTCCGCAACGGCTTGTTCTTGAGTCAGGCTAAGTAAATCAGCCTGACGGAGAACGGTTGGGAGGTTGGTTAGCATTCTCTAGCTACAGCCCTTTGGTTTCTCATTACTGCCATGGTTTTCTAACTTACATGTCCAACCGTGAGCGCTATCTCTGCTATATGTAAAAATAGCTCCAGAGACAGCTCCATTATCATGTGTAAACTTCACTACATTTCCTGTTGTTGTCGATAAGACACCTAAACTATTAGCACCTGCACTTACGCCAAGAACAGTAGGATCAGCTGTAAGCGTACCGTTTTCTTGTATATAAAGTTCAGCAGGGGTAATAATCGATTTTAATGTCGCAAACCCAGAAGCTAGCTCACTTTTTGATACGTAATCTTTATAAGCTGGAACTGCAATTGCTGACAACACGCCAATAATCGCTACCACAATCATCAATTCAATCAGCGTAAAGCCTTTCTGATTTGTTCTTTTACTTTTGTTATTCATTGTCTAATTCCATTCTTTAGTTTGTTTCAGTGCAGGCACTGGTTGATGGAAAGAATAGAAGTTGAGATGGGGGAGTGGAATGGTATTCAGGTGTGGCCGCGAGTGGTTTTGTATTTATTAGTGTGGTGTTTCATATAGTGCGCAAATTTATGCGATCAACTTAAATAACTGCTTGAAATACTGACAATTAAGGCAATAAAAAGGCACCGTTATAAACAGTGCCTTTACAGAAATTATTTATTATTCAGTCAATTACGCTTTGAATCTCATTGATAGATCCATTGCTTTTAGGTGCTTAGTTAGTGCGCCTACCGAGATATAATCAACGCCCGTTTCAGCAAACTCTGCAATGGTATCTAGCGTCACGTTGCCAGAGTTTTCTAGCGCAGCACGTCCAGCGTTGATTTTCACAGCTTCACGCATCATGTCTGTGGTGAAGTTGTCTAGCATGATGATGTCTGCACCAGCGCTGATCGCTTGCTCTAGCTCTTCTAGGCTCTCTGTTTCTACTTCTACTGGTTTACCTGGGTTCAGCTCTTTTGCAGTAGAGATAGCCTTCTCAATGCCACCACAAGCGATGATGTGGTTTTCTTTGATTAGGTAAGCATCGAAAACCCCAATACGGTGGTTGAAACCGCCGCCACAAGCGACTGCGTATTTTAGTGCGCTGCGCAGGCCAGGTATCGTTTTACGAGTATCTAACAGGCGGCACTCTGTGTGTTTGATTTTGTCCGCGTAGGTAGCCGTCGTAGTCGCACAACCAGATAGCGTTTGAATGAAGTTCATTGCGTTGCGCTCACCCGTTAATAGCGCGCGTGCTGGACCTGTTAAGGTACAAAGTGTTTGGTTTGGTTCAACCTTGTCGCCATCTTCTACATTCCACTCGATAGTCACTTCACCGCCCAGTTGCTTAAACACTTCATCAGCCCAAGCTTTACCACAGAACACACCGTGCTCACGAGTAATGATGGTTGCGCTGTTGATTGCGTCTGCTGGGATTAGACTTGCTGTGATGTCAGCCGCTGGATCTAACGTGCCACCTAGGTCTTCTTTGATAGTCTCGGCTACTGCACGAGTGATCTCTAGAGGCAGTTGCTCTTTTAAGTAGTCAAGGCGTTGGTGGCTGTTATGTGTGTTTTTCATCGCAAATCTAATCTTGAAAGGGAGTGGGAATGGAATGATACTCTTGCTTAACTTCAAATTAAAGAGGCTAGCGCGACTGCTCTATGGGCAAGGTCACATCTTATTGTGCTAGCAGAAAAGAAAGTGAGACCAAGATGACGATCAGCTCCAACGGATGGTACGACAACGCTCGGCATGTTCCTTCTCCGTATTTTGATGCTCGACCGAGTGCCGACGATATTTCTCTGCTGGTGGTTCACAACATTAGCTTGCCTCCGGGTCAATTTGGTGGGCCTTACATAGAACTGTTTTTTACGGGCAAACTCGACCCGAAGGAACACCCGTTTTTTAAGGTGATTCACCAAATGGGCGTGTCGGCGCACTGTTTGATTCGTCGCGATGGGGAAGTGGTGCAGTTTGTTTCTTTCTTAGACCGAGCTTGGCATGCTGGCCAGTCGAGTTTTGCAGGGCGTGAAAGGTGCAATGATTACTCTATTGGTATTGAACTGGAAGGTAGTGACTTTGTAGCTTATAGCGAGCAGCAGTATCAAGCGCTTAGCCAATTAACAGAAACGCTCGTATCGACGTTTCCTCAAATCACCAGTGAGCGTATCACTGGCCATCAATATATAGCGCCTTTGCGTAAAACTGACCCTGGCTTGGTGTTTGATTGGCAGAAGTTTAAAAAAATCTCAAAGCTTAAGCCTCAGTTTTTGACGATGGGCTTACCGCTGGTGGGCGTTGAATAGTCAACGCCTGGCATAATGACTTGTGAATTTTTGTTGTTGCGATGTAAAGAAAGTGGTGGAGAGAAGCGCATCAATAAATTGAGAGTGTGACGAACTTATCAAACACTCATTTATTAAAACTTATGAACAGAATTTCCACCCTAAATGTGCGCTTGGTTCGATTTTTAAACGAGTGACACTAATCTTTCTGAAACAATTCATTTTTATCCTGAAACTTTCTAGCAAGAACACTCCCCAAAAGTATTACCCCTGTAAATGGTAAGACCAATTTGGTTGCTGTTTTAAATTTCATTTGTTAAATCATGGTTAATTCACGCTGTATTCTATGATGCAGGTCAATTTTAGGCTGGACAGTGGCGTTTTAATTATGTTAATTTCTGCCCAACTTAAAATTGGTATTACCAATTGTCAGCGAAGAAAAAGAAGAACAACAAACTATGGCTTATCAAAGGATTCGTCAGCCAAAACTCTCCGATGTTATCGAACAAGAGTTAGAAAGGTTGATAGTGGAAGGAACACTGGCTCCAGGGCAGCAGCTGCCGCCTGAGCGCGAACTGGCGAAACAGTTCGATGTGTCTCGTCCTTCGATCCGAGAAGCGATACAACGTTTAGAAGCAAAACGCTTGCTTACTCGCCGTCAAGGTGGAGGTACGTTTGTTAGCGAAAATATCTGGAAAAGCTTTTCAGATCCTTTGCTTAATTTGTTGTCGTCCCATTCTGAAACCCAACTAGACTTGTTGGAATCGCGTCATGCGATGGAAGGGATTTCGGCTTACTTCGCGGCATTGCGTGGAACCGATGAAGACTTTGCTCGTATTCAAGCCTGCCAAGAAAAAATTCACGGCGCGCAAGAAAAGGGTGATATTGAAGCCGAATCTGCAGCGGTGATGGCTTTTCTTATTGCTTTAACAGAGGCAGCGCACAATGTGGTGTTATTGCACATTGTTCGTAGCTTGGCTCCGTTACTCGAACAAAACGTCTTAGAGAATTTAAAGCTGTTGCATCGTCGTAAAGACGTTGTGGAGAAAGTGAGTATACATCGAGCTAACATTGTAGATGCGATTGTTTCCGGGCAGCCAGAACAGGCACGTGAAATGTCACACTCTCATTTAGCTTACATCGAAGAAACATTGCTGGATTTGACGAAGGAAGAGTCGCGCCGCGAACGTTCTCTACGTCGAATTCAACAGGGTAAATAGCCGTAATACTTCGGCTTTTTACGTGTTTAGTAGAATCCAACTAACAAAAAGGATAGATCGCCATGTCTGACATGAAGCATGACGTTGATGCTCTGGAAACTCAAGATTGGTTAGAAGCTCTTGAGTCAGTAGTACGTGAAGAAGGTGTAGAACGTGCACAGTTTTTACTAGAACAAGTTCTAGATAAAGCACGTTTAGATGGTGTTGATATGGCTACAGGCATCAACACAAACTACATCAACACAATTCCAGCAGCACAAGAGCCAGCTTACCCTGGTGACGTAACTCTTGAGCGTCGTATTCGTTCGATTATTCGCTGGAACGCAATCATGATCGTATTGCGTGCTTCTAAGAAAGACCTAGACCTTGGTGGTCACATGGCTTCTTACCAGTCAGCAGCAGCGTTCTACGAAGTATGTTTCAACCACTTCTTCCGTGCTCCAAACGAGACAGACGGTGGCGATCTAGTTTACTACCAAGGTCACATCTCTCCAGGTATCTACTCTCGTGCATTCGTTGAAGGTCGTCTAACTGAAGAACAGCTAGATAACTTCCGTCAAGAAGTTGATGGTAAAGGTATCCCTTCTTACCCGCACCCGAAACTGATGCCTGAGTTCTGGCAGTTCCCAACAGTATCTATGGGTCTTGGCCCTATCTCTGCTATCTACCAAGCGCGCTTCCTTAAGTACCTTGACGGCCGTGGCCTGAAAGAAACTTCAGCGCAACGCGTATACGCGTTCCTAGGTGACGGTGAGATGGATGAGCCAGAATCACGTGGTGCTATCTCTTTCGCTGCGCGTGAGAAGCTAGACAACCTATGTTTCTTAATCAACTGTAACCTACAGCGTCTAGACGGCCCTGTAATGGGTAACGGTAGCATCATTCAAGAACTTGAAGGCCTATTCAAAGGCGCAGGTTGGAACGTTGTTAAAGTTATCTGGGGTAGCAACTGGGATTCTCTACTAGCTAAAGACACTACTGGTAAGCTTCTTCAACTAATGAACGAAACTATCGATGGTGACTACCAAACATTCAAATCTAAAGATGGCGCATACGTACGTGAGCACTTCTTTGGTAAGTACCCAGAAACAGCTGCACTAGTTGCAGACATGACTGATGACGAAATCTTCGCTCTTAAGCGTGGTGGTCACGATTCTTCTAAACTGTTTGCTGCATTCAACAATGCTAAAGAGACAAACGGTAAGCCAACTGTAATCCTAGCTAAGACTGTTAAAGGTTACGGCATGGGTGATGCAGCTGAAGGTAAGAACATTGCACACGGTGTTAAGAAAATGGACATGACTCATGTTCAACACCTACGTGATCGCCTAGGCCTAGAAGACATCCTTTCAGATGAGAAGATCGCTGAACTTCCTTACCTGAAATTGGAAGAAGGTACGCCTGAGTACGAATACATGCACGCTCGTCGTAACGCTCTACACGGTTACACACCTGCACGTCTTCCTAAGTTTACTCAAGAGTTCAAGGTTCCTGAGCTAGACGCATTCGCACCTCTACTAGGTGAACAGAAGCGTGATATCTCTACAACTATGGCTTATGTACGTACGCTAAACATCCTTCTTAAAGATAAGAACATTGGTAAGAACATCGTTCCTATCATCTGTGATGAAGCTCGTACATTCGGTATGGAAGGTCTATTCCGTCAGGTTGGTATCTACAACCCACACGGTCAAGAATACACACCTGAAGATAAAGGCATCGTTTCTTACTACAAAGAAGCAACATCTGGTCAAGTTCTTCAAGAAGGTATCAACGAGCTAGGTTCTATGGCTTCATGGGTTGCAGCGGCAACTTCATACAGCACGAACGACCTACCAATGATCCCGTTCTACATCTACTACTCTATGTTCGGTTTCCAACGTATTGGTGACATGGCATGGCTAGCAGGTGACCAACAAGCTCGCGGCTTCCTACTAGGTGCTACAGCTGGTCGTACAACACTGAACGGTGAAGGTCTACAGCACGAAGATGGTCACTCGCACATCCAAGCGAACACTATCCCGAACTGTATCTCTTACGATCCAACATTCGCTTACGAGCTAGCAGTAATCATGCAAGACGGTATCCGTCGCATGTACGGCCCTGAGCAAGAGAACGTTTACTACTACCTAACAGTAATGAACGAGAACTACGCAATGCCAGCAATGCCAGAAGGCGCTGAAGAAGGCATCCGTAAGGGTATCTACAAGCTTGAATCTCACGCTGGTGCTAAGGGCAAAGTTCAACTAATGAGCTCTGGTACTATCATGAACGAAGCGCGTAAAGCTGCTGAAATTCTAAGCGAAGAGTACGGCGTAGCATCTGACGTATTCTCTGTAACGTCGTTCAACGAACTAACTCGTGACGGCCAAGCGGTAGAGCGTGACAACATGCTTCACCCAGAAGCTGAAGAGAAAGTACCGTACATCACAACTGTACTTGGTAAAGAACCTGCAATCGCAGTGACTGACTACATGAAGAACTACGCTGAGCAAGTACGTGCTTACATGCCAAGCGAGTCTTACAAAGTACTTGGTACTGATGGTTTCGGCCGTTCTGACAGCCGTGCAAACCTACGTCGTCACTTCGAAGTTAACGCTGGCTACATCGTAGTTGCAGCTCTAACTGAACTGGCTAAACGTGGTGATATCGAGAAATCTGTAGTTGTTGAAGCAATTGCTAAATTCGATATCGACACTGAAAAAACAAACCCACAATACGCTTAATACAGCGCTTAACTAGAAGGTAAATAAGCAATGGCAATCGAAATTAATGTACCTGACATCGGTGCAGATGAGGTTGAAGTTACTGAGATTCTTGTAAGCGTTGGCGACAAGGTTGAAGAAGAACAGTCTCTGATCACTGTTGAAGGCGACAAAGCTTCTATGGAAGTTCCAGCGTCTCAAGCAGGTATCGTTAAAGAAATCAAAGTAGCTGAAGGCGATTCAGTTTCTACTGGTTCTCTAATCATGATTTTCGAAGCCGAGGGTGCAGCTGAAGCTGCACCTGCTCCAGCAGCAGAGGCAGCTCCAGTAGCCGCTCCTGCAGCGGCAGCAGCGGCAGAGCTTAAAGAAGTTCACGTTCCTGACATCGGCGGTGATGAAGTTGAAGTAACTGAAATCATGGTTGCTATCGGTGACGCAGTAGAAGAAGAGCAATCTCTTCTTACTGTTGAAGGTGACAAGGCTTCAATGGAAGTTCCTGCACCATTCGCTGGTATCGTTAAAGAAATCAAGATCGCTTCTGGTGACTCAGTATCGACTGGTTCTCTAGTAATGATTTTCTCTGTAGAAACAGGTGAAGTAGCGGGCTCTGGCGCTCCAGCGGCGGCAGCACCAGTTGCAGCAGCTCCAACAGCATCAGCTGAAAAAGAAGTAAACGTTCCAGACATCGGCGGTGACGAAGTTGAAGTTACTGAAGTAATGGTAGCGGTTGGCGATACAGTAGAAGAAGAGCAATCTCTAATTACTGTTGAAGGCGACAAAGCTTCAATGGAAGTTCCTGCACCATTCGCTGGTACAGTAAAAGAGATTAAGATTGCAGCTGGCGACAAAGTGTCAACTGGCTCTCTAATCATGACTTTCGTCGTGGCCGGCACTCCGGTTGAAGGCGCAGCGCCTGCTCCTGTTGCAGCACCTGCACAAGCAGCAGCTCCAGCGGCGGCACCGGCTCCTAAAGCAGAAGCACCTGCAGCGGCTCCAGCAGCTGGCGACTTCCAAGAGAACGGTGACTACGCGCACGCTTCTCCAGTAGTTCGTCGTCTAGCTCGTGAATTCGGCGTTAACCTTTCTAAGGTTAAAGGTACTGGTCGTAAGAGCCGTATCCTTAAAGAAGACGTTCAGTCTTACGTTAAAGATGCACTTAAGCGTCTTGAGTCTGGTGCAGCTGCATCTGGCAAAGGCGGCGACGGTTCTGCACTTGGTCTACTACCATGGCCAAAAGTTGACTTCAGCAAGTTCGGCGAAACTGAAGTTCAGAAGCTTTCTAAGATTAAGAAGATCTCTGGCGCTAACCTGCACCGTAACTGGGTAATGATCCCTCACGTTACACAATGGGACAACGCAGACATCACTGAGCTAGAAGCATTCCGTAAAGAACAGAACGCAATCGAAGCGAAGAAAGACACTGGCATGAAGATCACTCCACTTGTGTTCATCATGAAAGCTGTTGCTAAAGCGCTAGAAGCGTTCCCAGCGTTTAACTCTTCTCTTTCTGAAGATGGCGAAAGCATCATTCTTAAGAAGTACGTAAATGTGGGTATCGCTGTTGATACACCAAACGGTCTAGTTGTTCCTGTCTTCAAAGACGTGAACAAGAAAGGCATTTACGAGCTATCAGAAGAGCTAATGGCTGTTTCTAAGAAAGCACGTTCTGGTAAGCTAACAGCGGCAGACATGCAAGGCGGTTGTTTCACAATCTCTAGCCTTGGTGGTATTGGCGGTACTGCATTTACTCCAATCGTAAATGCTCCAGAAGTAGGTATCCTAGGTGTATCTAAGTCTGAAATTAAGCCAGTTTGGAATGGTAAAGAGTTCCAACCACGTCTACAGCTTCCACTGTCTCTATCATACGACCACCGTGTGATCGATGGTGCTGAAGGTGCACGCTTCATTACTTTCCTAAACAGCGCACTATCTGACATTCGTCGTCTAGTACTGTAATTGAGAAAGTAATTATTAAGGTGACTTTCGGGTCACCTTAATTCTTTATATAAAGACTATTTTTAGACAACAGTTTCCTGCATTTCTCATAATCTGATGGGGAATTGTTGTCTAGCTCACAGGCTAACTTAAAGCTACTTTCACACTGTTAACATCTCTGTAAAATGTTTCCTGTTTGAAAGCCCAATAATTTTAAGAACATCTACTCAGCCTGTTAGGGATAATGACTACAAGAGGTCACAATGAGCAAAGAAATTAAAGCCCAAGTTGTTGTACTTGGTTCAGGTCCTGCTGGTTACTCAGCGGCATTCCGTTGTGCGGATTTAGGTCTAGAAACAGTACTAGTTGAACGTTACAGCACTCTTGGTGGTGTATGTCTAAACGTTGGTTGTATTCCATCAAAAGCACTTCTTCACGTTTCTAAAGTAATCGAAGAAGCTAAAGCGATGGCAGAGCACGGCGTTGTATTCGGCGAGCCACAAACGGACATCAACAAGATCCGTATCTGGAAAGAAAAAGTAGTTGATCAACTAACTGGCGGCCTTGGCGGTATGGCTAAGATGCGTAACGTTACTGTTGTTAACGGTTTCGGTAAGTTCACTGGTCCTAACAGCATTCTTGTTGAAGGCGAAGGCGAAGCAACAACTGTTAACTTCGACAACGCAATCATTGCTGCGGGTTCTCGCCCAATCAAACTTCCTTTCATCCCACATGAAGACCCACGTATTTGGGATTCTACGGATGCACTAGAACTAAACGAAGTACCTGAAAAACTGCTTATCATGGGCGGCGGTATCATCGGTCTTGAGATGGGTACGGTTTACCACTCTCTAGGTTCTAAAGTTGAAGTTGTAGAGATGTTCGATCAAGTTATCCCTGCTGCGGATAAAGACATCGTTAAAGTTTTCACTAAGCGCATTAAGAACAAGTTCAAGCTAATGCTTGAAACTAAAGTGACTGCTGTTGAAGCAAAAGAAGACGGTATCTACGTTTCAATGGAAGGCAAAAAAGCACCAGCTGAAGCTGAACGCTACGATGCTGTTCTTGTTGCTATCGGTCGTGTTCCAAACGGTGCACTTATCGACGCTGAAAAAGCGGGTATCGAAGTTGATGAGCGTGGTTTCATCAATGTTGATAAGCAAATGCGTACTAACGTTCCTCACATCCACGCGATCGGTGATGTTGTTGGTCAACCAATGCTTGCTCACAAAGGTGTGCATGAAGGTCACGTAGCTGCTGAAGTTATCTCTGGTAAGAAGCACTACTTCGACCCTAAAGTAATCCCATCAATTGCGTACACTGAGCCAGAAGTTGCTTGGGTAGGTAAGACTGAGAAAGAAGCGAAAGCTGAAGGCATCAATTACGAAGTTGCTACTTTCCCTTGGGCTGCTTCTGGTCGTGCAATCGCTTCTGACTGTGCAGACGGCGTGACTAAGATGATCTTCGATAAAGATACTCATCGCGTAATCGGTGGTGCTGTTGTTGGTACTAACGGTGGTGAACTTCTTGGCGAAATCGGCCTAGCGATCGAAATGGGTTGTGATGCAGAAGATATCGCACTTACTATCCACGCTCACCCAACTCTACACGAGTCTGTTGGTCTAGCTGCGGAAGTATTCGAAGGTTCAATCACTGACCTTCCAAATAAGAAAGCAGTGAAAAAGAAGAAGTAATTCTCCTTTAGCCACTCGCTAATGTTTGAAAAACCGCTGATTGGTCAGCGGTTTTTTATGTCTGAAGAAAAGAGCAGTAACGTTCCACTCCGAGATGCGAGTACGCTGCGCTTCGGGATGCGAAGAGACATTCCATTCTATAAAAAAGGGTTGGCCCATTAGGCCAACCCTTAAATTATTTACTCGAATCTCGAATCTCGAATCTCGAATCTCGAATCTCGAATCTACTTATAAATGCACAGCATGTTCAAGTAGCTATCCGTTAAGCTTGAAAGCTCTTCTGGCGTTTCTACACGTTTCGCTTGGATGAATAGCGAGTAGCAAATGCCGTGGAATAGATTCGCTAGATGTTTAGGGTCGTGATCGTCACAGACTTCGCCGCGTTCAATCGCTTTGCTAAACATGTTTTGTACTAACATTTGGTTAGTGCGGTTCGTTGTTACGAATAGCGGCCATACTTCATCACGAGTCGAAGCGCTCCATTCGAACCATACATTTAACCAATGGCTATCTTGAGCCACTAACGTCACCATTTCAGTCGCAATATTATGTAGGTTTTGTTTTGCGTGAATATCCAGATCGATATTGTCTGAAAGGAAGTTAGAGAATTGGCGTACAACGTGATTTAGTACTTCATCAACCAGATCTTCACGGGTTGGGAAGTAGTTAAATACCGTTGCGACAGACACCTGAGCGATGTCTGCAATATCAGCGTGTCCACCACGACCGATGCCGCGGCGAGAGAATACCTCAAGAGCGATTTCCATCAATTGAAGTTTTCTTTTTAAAGGTGAAAGCCTAGTTCTAGGTCTCTTAGATATTGAGTCCATTTTATTTTCCTTGCCAACGAAATTTTTATATTAATGATTTTATTATTATTTAAGCCAAGATGAGTGTAATGGTGCATATGCGAATGGTCAATCCTTTGAGCTTATTTAATAGACAGTTACATCAAACTTGATACATAAAGCGTGATCCACATTGATGTGAAAGGAGGCGACTATCAGACAAGGCACAAGTGCACATTTCATTGATAATCTCACAGTAAATTGGAACCATAAGGTGGTGTGGGTATTTGAGCAGTGCTAGACTTACGCACAAATTGAGCGGCACCCATGGCATAACTGTCTACACTTGTCGCAATCACCAAACAAAATGAGAGCAGTATGAAGCATACAGTTGAAGTCATGATCTCTGAGCAAGAAGTTCAGGATCGAGTGAACGAACTAGGCAAACAGATCACGGAACACTACCAAGGCAGTGAAGATCTGGTTTTAGTTGGCTTATTACGTGGATCGTTTGTCTTTATGGCGGATCTTGCTCGTGCTATCGATTTAACTCACCAAGTTGATTTCATGACTGCGTCTAGCTACGGCAACAGCATGGAAAGCTCACGTGATGTTCGTATTTTGAAAGACCTAGATGACGACATCCAAGGTAAAGACGTTCTACTTGTAGAGGATATTATCGATACAGGTAACACGCTGACTAAAGTAAAAGAGATTCTGAGCCTTCGTGGTCCTAAGTCTATCGAGATTTGTACGCTACTAGATAAGCCTTCACGTCGTGAAGTTGAAGTTGATACGAAGTGGATTGGTTTCGAAATCCCAGACGAGTTCGTTGTTGGTGTAGGTATCGACTACGCTCAAAAATATCGTCACCTACCGTACATCGGTAAGGTAGTACCTCAAGAGTAATCATTACGCTTGTGGTTTAGAAGTCATTAAAAAGCCCGCTTGATGCGGGCTTTTTGTATATATGACGGAATGGGTTAGCTTTGTTGACTAAGAAGAGGCGTCGTTAAGATCTTGTTTAATGCATCTAAGTGACTGTTCTCTAAAGTATCGTTACTTGAGCAACGTACGCCAAGGTCCTGTAGCTTGCCATCGCCAATACCATAAACCACACCATGGATTTCAACGTCTTGGCCACGCTCCCACGCATTTTGCATAATGGTTGAGTTACCTAGGTTATAAACCTGTTCTGCGACGTTAATTTCGCATAACTTGTCACCCCATTGCTCACGAGGAAGCCCCTCGATTTGCTTGCGGTATTTTAGGTAATTGTCACGGATGTGCAGTAACCAGTTGTTGATAAGACCAAGTTTAGGGTTATCAATCGCCGCGTTAACACCGCCACAGCCATAGTGACCGCAGACAATAATGTGTTTAACTTTGAGTACATCGACGGCGTACTGTACCACTGAGAGGCAGTTTAGGTCGGTATGAACCACTTGGTTTGCCACATTTCGGTGAACAAACAGTTCGCCAGAGTACAAACCAGTGAGACGCTCGGCCGGAACACGGCTATCTGAGCAGCCAATCCATAGAAAACCAGGGCTTTGACCCTCTTCAAGCGTTGTAAAATACTCAGGTCGTTGAGATCGAATTTCTTCTGACCATTTAGAGTTGTTTTCAAAAAGCTGTTTAATCTCTGGCATTTTGCGTCTTACATCCCTTAATTAAGAATCTCAACTATACACAATGTTACAAATTCAATCTCGTAAAAACTGTGTCAAATAGTACTCATCTGACGTGTACTCATCGTTAAAATCATTAACTTAGCGTAGAAGCTATGATCCGGTTATAAGACATGAATAATGTGATTGAATTAACACTTTCTGAACACTTGATACATTTGTTAAAGTGATAAGGTTTGTCATTTCATCATCAGGAAGGTGTGTTTTGTTTGGAAGTCGTTTTACGGATATCAATCTCAAAGGGGATATGTTTGGTGGTGTTACTACAGCCATCATCTCATTGCCTTTAGCATTGGCATTTGGTGTTGCTTCTGGTGCGGGAGCTGAAGCTGGCTTGTGGGGCGCCATTATGGTTGGCCTATTTGCAGCATTGTTTGGCGGTTCGAGTAGTTTGATTTCTGAACCTACCGGCCCGATGACGGTGATCATGACTGCCGTAATGACGAGTATGGTTGCTAAATATCCTGAAACGGGTATGGCAATGACCTTTACTGTCGTGATGATGGCCGGTGCATTCCAGATATTACTTGGTACGTTAAAGCTAGGAAAATACGTCACTTTGATGCCATATAGCGTGATCTCCGGATTCATGTCGGGCATTGGCGTTATTCTGATTATCTTGCAGCTGTCTCCATTGTTAGGGCATGCCGCTCCATCCGGTGGTGTAATGGGCACGCTCTCTGCACTTCCAGATACATTGGCTAATCTTAAAATCAGCGAGCTGTTTTTAGGAGCATTGACGCTCGGTATTCTTTTCGGTTTTCCAGCCAAATATCGTAAGTATGTGCCTGCTCAACTGGTCGCGTTAGTGGCTGTAACGCTCTTGTCCGTCATTATTTTTGATACCGACTCTATTCGCCGTATTGGTGAAATCCCAGCTGGTTTACCTTCCCTCGTTATCCCTACGATTAGCGCTGAACAGTTTACTACTATGGTTATCGATGCCTTGGTGCTTGGTACATTAGGTTGTATTGATACGCTTTTGACCGCGGTTATCGGAGATTCATTGACTCGTAAAGAGCATGACTCAGACAAAGAGCTTCGTGGCCAAGGCATTGCCAATATGATCTCTGGCCTGTTTGGTGCACTACCTGGCGCGGGTGCCACTATGGGGACTGTAACCAATATTCAGGTGGGAGCGCGTTCTCCGCTTTCAGGTGTTATTCGAGCTTTAGTACTTGCGCTCGTGGTATTGGTTGCAGGTGGTTTAACAGAACCGATTCCTATGGCAGTGCTGGCTGGTATCGCTATGTATGTTGGTTTCAATATCCTAGATTGGAGCTTTATCCAGCGCGCGCACAAGGTTAGCTATGCCGGCATGGGCGTGATGTACGGCGTGATGCTATTGACTGTGTTTGTTGACTTGATTATTGCCGTTGGACTGGGTGTGTTTATCTCGAATATTCTGATTATTGAAAGATTAAGCCGAGAGCAAGCCAGACAAGTTAAGGCGATCAGTGATGGTGATGATGAAGACGATATCCCATTGACTGATAGCGAACGTCAGTTACTCGATAGTGCCAATGGTAAGGTGCTATTCTTCTACCTATCAGGGCCGATGATATTCAGCGTTTCAAAGGCGATTTCACGTCAGCACTCAAGTATCTCTGACTATGAAGCGATGATTCTAGACCTGACAGATGTACCTATGATTGATGTCACTGTTGGCCTAGCGCTAGAGAATGCGATTAAAGATGCATTGGATGCGCAGTGTGAGGTGTATCTGCTGTGTCCTAATGAGAATACTCGTCAACAACTAGAGAAGTTCCACGTGATTGACCTAGTACCTGAATCCAACACTTATCGATTCAGATATGAAGCCCTGACGGCAGCAACAAGCTATGTCGACAGAGATGAGCATCAATTTGAGTCAGTTTAATTTTTCAGTAATAAGCTGATATTAATGACCTGATATGAATAATCTAATATGAATAATCTAATATGAATAAGCTATAGACGCTCACTTCAAGACTGATCATTAATGCCGTTAAGTGAATCACTTAGCGGCATTTTTATATTTATTGAACGTTGATTTAGTCTTCACGTAGCCAAGACGCTTATTTGTTTTCGAAAGAAACTCTCACACGATATTTGTATTAATCGTCAATCAACGATAAACTTGTTTGCAAAATGGCCGAGTTAACAAGTTTGGGTTAGTTTTCTGCTAGCTCGTTTTAAGCATTACTCTCTTCCTCAAGCTCGGTCGTCTACATCTTATCTATAGCAAATGGCAGTCTATCTCTATGTATGCATTAGAAATTGAGCAATTAAGAAAAACTTATGCTGGGGGCTTCGAGGCTCTTAAGGGCGTTAGTTTACAAGTAGAAAAAGGCGACTTTTACGCACTACTTGGTCCCAATGGTGCGGGTAAATCAACCACCATTGGTGTTATCTCTTCACTGGTAAATAAAACGTCAGGCAAGGTTAAAGTGTTCGGCTACGACATTGATACCGATCTGGAATTGGCGAAGCAGAACTTAGGCCTTGTGCCTCAAGAGTTTAACTTTAACCCGTTTGAAACCGTTGAACAGATCGTGCTGCAACAAGCGGGTTATTACGGCGTGCCAAAAGCATTAGCGAAAGAGCGAGCGAAAAAGTACCTATCTCAACTCGATCTGTGGGAAAAGCGTGGCGAACGCGCGCGTAACTTGTCTGGTGGTATGAAGCGTCGTTTGATGATCGCGCGTGCATTGATGCATGAACCTCATTTGTTGATCCTTGATGAACCGACAGCAGGCGTTGATATTGAACTACGTCGTTCAATGTGGGAATTCCTAAAAGAGATCAATGAGAAGCAGGGCATTACCATTATCTTGACCACGCACTACCTAGAAGAAGCAGAAATGCTGTGTCGCAACATTGGTATCATCAATCGCGGTGAGCTGATTGAGAACACAACAATGAAAGCGCTGTTGGGCAAATTGAGTGCTGAGACCTTTATTCTGGATCTGGAAGAGGGCACGACTGAACCTAAGCTTGAAGGCGTGAATAGCCAAGTGATGGTCAATGGCTCGCTAGAAATCGAAATCGACAAGAACCTAGGTTTGAATACCATCTTTGCTCAATTGAGCGAGCAACAGGTTAAAGTCCTCTCTATGCGTAACAAAGCAAACCGTCTAGAAGAGCTATTTGTGAGTATCGTCCGTGAGGGGAGTAAATAATATGTACAGCCTATATTGGACCGCTTTCTGCAGTTTGTTGACCAAAGAGATCAATCGCTTTACTCGTATCTGGGTGCAGACTCTGGTGCCGCCAGCGATTACCATGACGCTTTACTTCATCATCTTCGGTAACCTGATTGGTGCGCGTATTGGTGAAATGAACGGCTTTAGCTACATGGAATACATTGTTCCCGGTCTGATCATGATGTCGGTGATCACCAACTCATATTCCAACGTTGCTTCATCGTTCTTTAGTGCCAAGTTCCAGAAGAACATTGAAGAGCTGCTTGTAGCGCCTGTTCCTAACTACGTGATTATCGCCGGCTTCGTAATGGGTGGTGTGGTTCGTGGATTGTTAGTGGGTACCATAGTAACCTTCGTGTCGTTGTTCTTTGTCGACTTACAAGTTGACCATTGGGGCGTGATCATTGCGACGGTATTTTTAACGTCGGTAGTATTCGCTTTGGGTGGTTTGATTAACGCGGTATTCGCACGCACGTTTGATGATATCTCTATTATCCCAACCTTTATCTTAACGCCGCTGACGTACCTTGGTGGTGTGTTCTACTCGATCAGTCTATTGCCTGAATTCTGGCAAGGTGTATCGAAGTTGAACCCTATCGTGTACATGGTTAACGCGTTCAGATATGGCTTCTTGGGTGTGTCTGATGTGGGGATCGTGACGTCGTTTGGCGTACTAGGTGTGTTTATCGTGCTGTTGTATGGCATTGCACACTACCTAGTGACAAAGGGTATTGGCTTACGTAGCTAACCTTTGGTTCATCTAAGTAACAGGTAAAGAAAAAGGTCGATATAACATCGACCTTTTTTTTGTTTTGCGTTAAGAGCAGAAGCCGACTATTCAGTCGTTTCTTCTTTCACTTCTTCTTTGGTTTCCGTTACCAAATCGAGAACTTGGTTATCGATAAGACGCGTCTTACCTAGGAAAGCCGACATTAGAATCACTGCTTGAGTTGATTCTGAAGTGATCGCTTGCAGAGTTTTAGCATCACAAATGAAGATTTCGTCAGGTTGAAGATCTGCAGCGCGTAGCTGGTCAGTAGCATCTTCAATCACTGATGCGTAATCATCGCGACCACCACGAATAGCGCTGCTGATCCAGCGCATAGTACGCGCTAAAACGGGCGCTCGTTGGCGCTCGTCAATCGTTAGGTTGCTATTGCGAGAGCTCATTGCCAAACCATCCATTTCACGAACGGTCGCAACGCCGACAACTTCAATGTCTAATGCTAAATCAGTGGTCATCTGGCGAATAACAGCAAGTTGCTGAAAGTCTTTCTCGCCGAAGCATGCAAAGTCTGGCTGAACGATATTAAACAGTTTAGTGACAATGGTTGATACACCACGGAAGTGACCTGGACGAGAGGCACCTTCAAGCATGTGAGATATGCCAGGGACCTCAACAAACGTCTGCTTGTCTAATCCATCTGGGTACATCACCTCTGGCGTTGGTGTAAATACTAGCTCAACCCCTTCACCTGTTAGTTTGCTTAAATCTGCTTCTAACGTTCGAGGGTAGTTGTTTAGGTCGTCTGCACGGTCAAACTGCATTGGGTTTACAAAGATGCTTACCACAACGATGTCGGCCAGTTCACGAGCTTTCTTTACCAGAGTCAGGTGGCCTTCATGCAGGTTTCCCATTGTCGGTACAAAAGCAACCGTACGTCCATCACGCTTAAACTGTTTAATCTGCTCACGAAGAGCCGCTATTTCAGCAAAAGTTTGCATACTTACTCCTAAGCGATTGTATGAGCTTCATCAGGGAAGCGCGCGCTCTCTACTTCTTCTTTGTATAGAGCTACTGCCTTACGCATATCACCTGTTTCTGCTAGGAAGTTCTTAGAGAACTTCGGCATGTAGTTCGCAGAAATACCGAACATGTCATGCATAACCAAGATCTGACCATCGGTAACATTACCTGCGCCGATACCGATAACCGGTACGTCACAAGCTTCTGTAATTCGTTTTGCCAATGAAGCTGGCACACATTCAAGTAGAACGATTTGAGCGCCTGCGTTTTGCAGTGCTAACGCGTCAGCAACCATTTTGTCGGCTTGCTCGTCGTCACGACCTTGAATCTTGTAACCACCAAAAATGTTCACAGACTGGGGCGTCAAGCCTAAGTGTGCACATACTGGTACTGCACGTTCTGTTAGCATCTTCACAGTATCAACCAACCAGCTTCCGCCTTCGATTTTTACCATGTTCGCACCAGCACGCATCAAAGTCGCTGCGCTCTCACAAGCTTGTTCTGGCGTCGCGTAGCTCATGAAAGGCATGTCAGCCATAAGAAGACAATTTGGGCTACCAGCACGCACTGAGCGAGTATGGTAAGCAATGTCTTCAACGGTTACTGGTAATGTATCGTTATGGCCTTGTAAAACCATACCCAGTGAATCACCGACAAGCAGAACTGGCATTTCTTGGCTTTCGAATAATTGAGCAAAGCTCGCATCATAAGCTGTCGAAGTCGCAAATTTACGGCCTTCACGTTTGCATTTGATCAGGTCGTTAATGGTTACTTTTTTCATTGGTTTTCCTTAATGCGCTTGGCTATTGTTGCCAAACATTGAGCCCGTTCTTATCTACTATTTTCAGTAGTTCTGTCAGCTCAGTCCCATCAGGGAGTTGTAAACTTGGTGCGATTTCAGCAAGCGGGTAGAGTACAAACTCTCGTTCTTTCATTCCATAATGAGGAACGATTAAGCGCTCTGAATCGATCACCTCATTGCCGTATAGCACAATGTCGAGATCCAAGGTTCTTGGTCCCCAACGTTCGTCTTTACGGACGCGCCCTTGCTCTAGTTCGATCTTTTGAGTGCAATCAAGCAGTTCAATTGGCGTTAATTCGGTTTGGATAGCGACTACCGCGTTGATGTAGTCTGGTTGATTTTGCGGTCCCATTGGAGTGCTACTATATAGCTGAGAGGTCGCAATAAACGTTGATCGCGGTAGGCTTTTTAGCGTTTCGATAGCCAAATTTGCTTGGCTAACTGGGTCGGCAAGGTTGCTGCCGACTGCAATGTAAGCAGTTATCATTCTGATTGCTTACTCTTTTTGTTTCGGTAAGTCTTACGGCGACGATGGCCTGACTTTGATGGTGCTGCAACGTCGTTAGCCATTGCTTGACGCATGTTGCGACCCGCAGTCTGATAACGCTCCCACCATTTTGCTAACTCTTTGGTTTCGCCACCTTCAATCTCACCACGCATTTCTAGGAAATCGTAGCCTGCACGGAATTTGTTTAATTCCATTAGACGAACAGCGCGTTTACCGTTGCGACGAGGCAGTCGAAGTTGCAGTTGCCAAACTTCGCGAATGGTTGCTGTGTGACGACGAGGAATCGCAATAGACTTTACTTGCTGATCTAGAATGATGTTACTCGCTTCCATGATCGCATCGTAGTGTGCCATACCCTGTTCAGCGACAAGTTTGTCTGCCAGCTTGTTCATTGGGTACCAAAGCATCGCTGCGAACATGAATGCTGGGTTTACTCGCTTACCATCTTCGATGCGAAGGTCGGTTGAATCGAGAACCAAATCAAGCATCTGCTCTGTGTGAGAGTCGTAATCTTCGGTGAAGTGCTCAGCTACCGCTGGGAACATCTGTTGGAATAGATTGTACTCGCGCATCAGGTGGTAGGTTTCTAAACCGTGACCTGATTGCAGTAATTTCAGAGACTCTTCGTAAAGGCGCGCTGCTGGGATATCTCTTAGAAGGTGAGCTAACTCTTCAATCGGGTCAGCCGTGTCTTCTTCGATGTCGAAATCCAGTTTAGCGGCGAAGCGCATTGCACGTAGCATACGCACTGGGTCTTCGCGGTAACGCGTTTCTGGATCGCCAATCAGGCGGATCAGTTTATCTTCTAAATCTTCTACACCACCCGCGTAATCGTGGATGCTGTAGTCTGCAATGTTGTAGTACATCGCGTTGATTGTGAAATCACGACGCTCTGCATCTTCATCAACACTGCCGTACACGTTATCGCGAAGTAGCATGCCTTCTTTCGATTGTGCAGAAACGTTCTTCGATGGTTCTTGGTGGTGACCACGGAAAGTTGCCACTTCAATGATGTCGCGACCAAACATGATATGTGCCAAGCGGAAACGGCGACCGATAAGACGACAGTTTCTGAAGAGGTGTTTGATTTGCTCTGGCGTTGCGTTGGTCGCAATATCAAAATCTTTTGGCTGAGAGCCTAATAAGATATCGCGCACACCACCACCGACTAGAAATGCGTCAAAACCCGCACCATTCAGGCGATATAGCACTTTTAGTGCGTTGTCGCTGATCTGCTTGCGTGAAATATTGTGCTCTTGACGAGTATAAATATTCAGAGCTAATTCGTGGAATCCGCGTTGTTCGCTTGGGGTATTGTCGTTTGTATTCATTAGTTTAGAACAAAGTAGGTATCGCCAACTTTGTTTTTCTCTTAGTCCAAAGTGGTAGTGCAGAGTTTAATTGCGGCTAATAATAGCTTAGCGCGAGCCATTTGAGAACATCGTCTGCTTAACCACAGTGGTTGGTTATGGCATTTTTATGTGTCGTTTTTGCTATTTGCCGTGAGTTTCGAGCTAATTACAGTGCTCTTTTTGTAAACTATCAGGTAACTGACTGACGTTCCATTGTTGGCAGCCCCACAATAAAATCTCATCCATTGAAGCCTCAGAAAGGGCCGTCGGGATATCAAAACCTAAGAATCGCATCGCGTTGAGTAACGTTGGTTTTGGGTTGTCTAGATCTATCGCGGTGGCATGGTTCTGTTTTGACAGTTTATTCCCCAAGCCATCGGTTGCCAATGGTAAGTGCAAGTAGCTCACTGTTTTTTGCTTGAGCGTCTTATACAAACTGATTTGTCGACCTGTTGGTTCTATCAGGTCTGCGCCTCTTACGACTTCTGTTACTCCTTGGTCGATGTCATCAAGAACAACGGCCAAGTTATAGGCAAACAATCCATCTCTGCGTTTAATAATAAAATCTTCTACAGCTAGTGCTTTAGGGATTTGAATGGTGCCGTGGCGAACATCATCAAAGGACTCTACTGGAAAGTCCATGCACAAGCGCACCGCCTGTTCACCTGAATCGATTAGGCCTACATCTCGACAGTGACCATTGTAAAAGCCGCCCAAAGCCTTTATCTGCTTGCGGGTGCATTGGCAGTAGTAGGCTTGATTGTCAGCAACCCATTGATCGATTTGAGCTTGATACAAGCCATGACGCTGACTTTGATAAACGACTTCACCATCCCAGAATAGATGGTAAGCCTCAAGCGTCTTAAGAATGAGGTCTGCAGCGCCGGCCATTTCTCTTGGTGGGTCGAGGTCTTCCATACGAACTAACCATTTTCCTTGGTTAGATTTCGCTTGAAAGTAGCTACCAAGAGCAGCAACAAGTGAGCCAAAATGAAGAGGACCTGACGGTGATGGTGCAAAGCGCCCGATATAATTCATGAGTGAACAACCTAATCTAAATGGTACCGCAGTAGCCGATTCTTAAGACGTTTGACAAGAGCTTTAATGCCTAGAACTAAGGCTTAAAGCTGCTATTTACTATCAAGCGTGTGAAATACTTCGCTTGGATAACAAACAAAAAAGGGAGCCAAGGCTCCCTTTCTTTACATCTGCAAGAATTAACCTTGCATCTGTTTTTCTTTGATCTCTGCAAGTGTTTTACAGTCAATACAAAGATCAGCAGTTGGACGAGCTTCAAGGCGACGAATGCCAATCTCGATACCGCAAGAATCACAGAAGCCGAAATCGTCTTCTTCGATCTTGTCTAATGTCTTCTCAATTTTTTTGATAAGACGACGCTCACGGTCACGGTTACGTAACTCTAAGCTGAATTCTTCTTCTTGAGAAGCACGGTCAACTGGGTCTGGGAAATTCGCTGCTTCGTCCTGCATGTGGTGCACAGTACGATCAACTTCTTCCCTGAGCTGGTTGCGCCAAGCTGCTAAAATTTTTGTAAAATGTTCCGTTTGCTCAAGTGACATGTACTCTTCACCTGGCTTCTCTTGGTACGGTTCAACACCTGCGATGGCTAGGATGCCTAGCGCTTTTTTCTTAGATTCTGGCATACAGCATCTCCTATTTACACCTAGTCAACTGCAAAGCAGCTAATTTTAAGGCGGGTATCTATAGCAGAAAGAACGAATGGTGGCAAATACTCTTATTCAAACTTGCAATCAATGTGATTAGTTCAGCATCTTTGCTTAGCTATTGATAAATTCAACAGCTTGTTTTAGTTGTATTTGAGTACTGCTGAGCTCTGCTTTATAGCAAAGCACTTCAACTCCAGCGTCTTGTGCTTGTTTTAGTAATAACGAATATTTGGCGTCTATATGGTGTGCCGCAGACACTTTTTCAATACCTGAATGTAAAACAGTGAATAAAAGTACGGCTCTATTTCCAGATTCGACCATTTCTGTGAGTTCACGCAGATGTTTTTGGCCTCTGGTTGTGACCGCATCAGGGAAAAAACCTTGCCCTTTAGTTGACGTTTCTTGCTCGTCGAGCAAAGTGACGCTTTTCACTTCGATATAGCAAGGTGGCTTTTCGTTATCTTCAAGCAGAATATCAATGCGACTATTCTCACTGCCATATTTCACTTCGGTTCGTAACGCGTTATAACCTAAGAGTTCAACTATAGTCCCATTTTCAATTGCTTCCACTGCTAGCTGGTTTGCCCGCGCAGTATTTACACAAATACGATGACCTTTGTCTGTTTCTGAGATCTCCCAGCTGTTTGGGTACTTTCTCTTTGCATTATCGGAGGTTGAGTACCACACCGTATTGCCAGGAGTCGCACATCCTGTCATCGCTCCAGTGTTAGCGCAGTGAATAGTACGCTCGCTACCGTCAGGAAGTTGGATGTCAGTGAGGAAACGTTTATAGCGTTTAATAAGAGTCGCAGGCTCTAATGGCGGATTGAAGTGCATATTACTTATTTAGACAGGTAGGTTTTTATGTACAATGTTGCCAACATTACACCACAAGGTTCTCCCATTGCCACAACTGCCCATAGAAGCTGTGATGCCAGATCTGCTCGCTGGCGTAGAAACACACACTCAACTTATTCTAAAGGCCGCTCCCGGTGCGGGTAAGTCAACATTCTTCCCTTTACAGTTAGTTAAGACCAACGCCGTTCAAGGCAAAATCATCATGCTTGAACCGAGGCGTTTGGCTGCAAGGAATATTGCTACTTACTTAGCGAGCCAATTGGGAGAAAAGGTGGGAGAGAGCATTGGCTTTAGAGTTCGTGGTGAATCTAAAAGCAGCAGTGCGACTCGCTTAGAGATTGTTACTGAAGGGATCATGACAAGAATGATCCAAACCGACCCTGAATTAACTGGGGTTGATATGGTGATCTTTGATGAATTTCACGAGCGCAGTATTCACGCCGATACCGCATTGGCGTTTAGCTTAGAGATCCAAGAGGCGTTGCGTGACGATCTGAAAGTGGTAGTGATGTCGGCAACTTTAGATCAACAAGCTCTGCAAACTTTGCTGCCGAATGCCAAATACGTTGAATCACAAGGTCGCACCTTTCCGGTCGATTTCCGTTATCAGCCTCTTAACGCAAATGAATATCTAGCCCCTAAAATGGCTAACGTGATTCGCTCTCTGATGGAGAAAGAGTCAGGCTCACTTCTGGCCTTTTTGCCGGGCGTTTCTGCGATTAAGCAGGTGGAATCTCAACTAGAACAATTCGCCAATGATATCGATGTGTGTCCTCTGTATGGGCAACTCAGCTTTTCTCAACAGCAGAAAGCGATCGCGCCATCAGAGAAAGGGCGTCGAAAGGTGGTGTTAGCGACCAATATTGCTGAGACTTCTTTGACGATTGAAGGTATTCGATTGGTGGTTGATTCCGGGCTTGAACGTGTGGCGAAGTTCGATCTGAAAACCGGTATTACTAAGCTTGAGCAAGTGAAAATCTCGCAATCTTCAGCTGAACAACGAGCGGGCCGTGCGGGACGAATTGAAGAGGGCTTGTGCGTTCGTTTGTACAGCGAAACGCAGCTGATGCAGCAACCAGCTATACCAGAACCTGAAATTCTTCATTCTGATTTGTCTTCGCTGGTGTCTGAATTGACGCAATGGGACGCTGCGAGTGCTGATGAACTGCAATGGTTAGACGTTCCACCCAAAGCTTCTATCGGGCAAGCCAAGCAACTCTTACAGACTCTTGAATTGTTAGACGATAATGGTCAATTTACGGCATTAGGAAAACAGGTCCAACGTTTAGGTCTAGAGCCTCGTATTGCCAGCATGTTGGTTAAAGCGCAGCAAGGTAGTCCTGCTCTGTTGAATGTCGCGATTGTTGCTGCTGCTTTGCTGGAAGAGCCGGAGCGCAATGTGACGGATATTCAACACTCTTTGCATCGACTTAAGCAAAGAAAACATTCCAAAAATAGCGTTGTGATGCAGCGAGCGAAAAGTCTCGCGAGCAAACTCAATCATCACTTAGATTTGTCACAAGCTGACGAATCATTGCTACCATTAGTGCTTTGTTTTGCCTTCCCAGACCGGATTGCACAAGTGAGAAGCGCGACCAGCAGTGCTTTCCTTTTGGCGAATGGCCACGGTGCTGAGGTTCGTGATGATGATCCACTGGCGAACAATAACTATATCGTAGTGATTGATTTGATGCGCAGCACAGGGCGAGCCAGTCAGATTTTCTTAGCCACCGCGGTTGATATCGCACAGTTAGAAGCTGAATTTCCAAAACTGTTTGTGCGTTCCGATTACGCCGATTGGGATGAGAAACGTGGCCGTTTAGTTGCTGAGCAGCGTGTATCTCTGGGCAAGTTGATTATCAGCACCAAAGCTTTACCTGATCCCGATGCGAATCAGGCGAGCCAAGCGCTGCTCAATTATGTCGCTCGATGTGGGTTGGATCGCTTAAATTGGACAGCTTCGGCTAAGCAGTTGGTTGAGCGTGTACGCTGTGCAGAGCTTTGGATGCCTGAGCATGATTGGCCAGCGATGGACGATGCGAGTTTGATTGAACACCTTGATGAGTGGCTATCTCCCTATCTGAATGGCATTAAGTCGGCAAAAGGACTGTCTAGTGTTTCGATTGAGCAAGCATTGTCGGCTTATCTTGGTTGGCCTTTGAATCAAGAAATCGACCAATGGTTGCCAACGCTCTATCTGATGCCAACAGGCAGCAAGAAGGCCATTCGTTATCAATATCAATCTGAACCAGTGATCTCAGTGCGAATGCAGGAAGTCTTTGGCGAACAAGACTCGCCATTGATCGCGCAAGGGCGTAAAAAAGTAGTGCTTGAGCTCCTTTCTCCAGCACAGCGACCACTACAAATTACTCAAGATTTAGCTGGCTTTTGGGCTGGCGCGTACAAAGAAGTACAAAAAGAGATGAAGGGCCGTTACCCAAAACATCCTTGGCCGGATGACCCTGCTAACCATGTAGCAACCACTAAAACCAAACGACAGTTGAATCGATGATGACCAAAATGTTAACGCCAAAAAAGGCACCACCTAAAAAAGCGCCAGCAAAGAAGTCACCAGCGACCAAAGCCAAGCCAAGAAAACCAAGAGCGGCTGCGAAAAAGACCAAACCTAAGGCTAAGAAATCTGGCAAAAGAGGTTGGTTGAAGATCCTATGGGGTATTTCTTGGAAAGCGGGCTTAGCGCTTGCGGCATTGCTGTTGTTCGTCGGTATTTATCTTGATTCTGTGGTCAAACAGCGCTTTGAAGGTCAGCTGTTTGATTTGCCAACCGTGGTTTATGCGCGAGTGCTAGACCTGTCTCCGGGAACTCCGGTGAGTTTGGTTCAGGTTAAGAATGAGCTCGATGTACTTAATTACCGTAAGGTGAACGCGCCTCGTCACCCAGGCGAATACTCTTCTTCTTCGACCAAGATTGAAATGATTCGTCGTCCGTTCGAGTTTGTTGATGGACCGGAAGCGGAGCGTCATGTGATGCTGCACTTCAATGGTAACGAATTAACTCGCATTCAGTCGCTGGAGAAGAAAGGCGACATGGGCTACCTGCGTGTTGAACCGAAAATGCTTGGCATGCTTGAGAAAAGTAACGATGAGCAGCGCCTGTTCTTAAAACGCAATCAGTTCCCAGAAGTGATGGTTGATGCCTTACTGGCAACCGAAGACCGAAACTTCTATCAACACGATGGTGTGTCGCCACTGGCCATCGCTCGTGCAATGGTCGTTAACGTCAAAGCTGGGCGAACGGTACAAGGTGGTAGTACGCTGACACAACAGTTGGCAAAAAACCTGTTCCTGTCCAGTGAACGTACATTGTGGCGTAAGGTTCGTGAAGCCTACATTGCACTTATCTTAGACCATCGTTACAGCAAAGACCGTATCCTAGAGGCTTACTTAAATGAGGTTTATCTTGGACAGAATGGTGGGCAAGCGATTCATGGCTTCGGTTTAGCGTCTCGTTTGTATTTTGGTCAACCTATTCAAGAGCTGCGCATCGATCAGCTAGCACTGCTGGTGGGTATGGTGAAAGGACCGTCGTATTACAATCCGGTTCGCTATCCTGAGCGTGCTAAGACTCGACGCGATCTGGTTCTTCGCTTATTGATGCAACAAGACATCTTAACTCCGCGACAATACGAAGAGGCGGCGAGTCGTGATTTGGATATTCAAGACAACCCACGCATTGCTAGCCGTCAGCCCGCTTATTTCCAACAAGTAAACATTGAGCTTAAGAAGTATGCCGGCGATCGATTTGAGGCGAAAAAAGGGATTCGAGTCTTTACCTCTCTGGATCCGGTATCTCAAGACAAGTTAGAGAAGTCGATTGCTCGTAAGGTGCCTGATTTATCGAAAACCGCAGGTAATAAGCTGGAAGCAGCAGCTATTGCCGTGGATAGAAATACCGGTGAAATCCGGGCGATGGTCGGTGGTAAGCGTACTGGCTACGATGGCTTTAACCGTGCCTTGAACGCGAGTCGCCCAATTGGTTCTTTGGTCAAGCCTGCAATTTACTTAACCGCACTAGAGCAGCCTCAGAAGTACACGTTGGCGACAACATTGAAAGACACGCCACTGAGCTTGAAAGGCAGTAAAGGTAGCGTGTGGAGCCCGAGAAACTTCGATCGTAAGTTCCGTGGCGATGTGCCTTTGTATGTGGCGCTTTCTAAGTCTTACAACGTACCTACTGTTCGTTTAGGCATGCAATTAGGCATTGATAGTGTCTCGGATACGATTGGAAAACTGGGGGTCGATAAAAATGAGATTCGCCCAGTGCCGTCGATGTTTTTGGGTTCGTTCTCACTGACTCCGTTCCAAGTTGCGCAGATGTATCAAACCATTACCAATTCTGGGCGTATAGCACCTTTGTCTGCGCTTCGCTCAGTTGTTGATAACGATGGCGAGGTTCTGTATCAGTCGATCCCTCGTGTATCACAAAGCGTTGACCAGCAAGCCGCTTGGCTTACAACCTATGCAATGAAACGTGGCGTGTCGGAAGGCACGGGCCGTTTCCTACAAGGTCAGTTTGCATGGGCAGGGTTAGCTGGTAAAACTGGCACTAGTAATGACAGCCGAGACAGTTGGTTCGTGGGCGTAGATGGCCGTGAAGTGACGACCATCTGGCTAGGACGTGATGATAATAAGCCGACTAAGCTTACTGGTTCGAGTGGTGCGTTACGTGTTTATGCCGATTATCTCAAACAGAGAACACCCGAGCAGTTATTACTGCCTTGGCCGACAGGAATTGTCACCGCTAACTTTACTCGAACTTCTGAAGGGGCTTTAGAGTTTGATTGTGATGGTGCAGTTAAACTGCCACTTTGGGATGAGGGTGGAAACATTAAAAAGGGCTGTGAAAGTCAACCAAAACAGTGGCTAAAGAAGCTTTTTCAGTGGTAAAGTCGTAACAAGAAAGAATGACAAGGACAGTTAACATAATGATTTATCGTTGGTTAGTGAGTGGCTTAGGTGTTGTCGGTACTGTGATCAGTTTTCAGCTGTTTGCATCCACCGCGACACAGATTGATCAATCTCAGCAGGCTGAACAAGCTCATAAAAGGCCAACCGTTGCTGTCGTTCTTGCTGGTGGTGGGGCAAAAGGTGCAGCTCACATTGGTGTGCTTAAAGCTCTAGAAGAGATGCAAATCCCGGTTGATTACATTACCGGTACCAGTATGGGCTCATACGTTGGTGGTCTTTATGCGACAGGGATGAGCGCAGACGAGATCGAGAGCTTTATTTATACGGTTGATTGGAATCGCGGTTATCGTGATCGCGTTAACCGTAGTGATCGCCGCGTACGTGACAAAGAATATGAAGACCGCTACCAACTGAACACCGATCTCGGCTTAGGTTGGGGCGAAATCAAAGCAAGGAAAGGGGTGGTGCAAGGCCAGAATATGTTGCGTATTCTGCGTGAGACCACGGGTAATCTATCCTCATTCGATTCTTTCGACCATCTTGCTATCCCATACCGTTCAGTCGCAACTGACATTATCGAACTTGAAGAGGTGGTCATCGATCATGGCCACCTTGTTGATGCCATGATGGCGAGTATGTCAGTACCCGGCGCGCTTCCCCCTTATTCCTTAGATGGTCGAATGCTGGTTGATGGTGGTGTCACCAATAACATGCCAGTCGACGTTGCCAGAGCGATGGGCGCGGACATTGTCATTGCGGTGGATATCAGTACCAACTACAAAGGCAAAGATGATTTCACGAATTTTCTAGCCGCAGCTGACCAACTCTCTAATTATCTTGTTCAACGCAGCACCCAAGAGCAAGCTGAAACTTTAACAGACGATGATGTCTTCCTGCGCCCAGATGTTGGGGAAATGGAGACGACAGAATTTGATAAAATGCCATCGGCTTTCCTCGCGGGCTATGAAGCTGCTAAGCAGCATACTGATGAACTTTCTAAGCTATCGCTCTCAAATGCCGATTATCAGCATTATATCGAGGACAAACAAAAAGCGCGCAGACAGCTAAAACACGGCGATAAGACCGTCGTTGACCGAGTTGTTATCAATAACAATACCCACTATTCCGATAAGCTGATCGAAAACCGTTTAAACCTTGATTCAGGTGAGATTCTGAAGACCAGTGAAATTGAATCTAAAGTACAAGACCTCTATGCGCTAGATAGATTCGAGTTGGTGACTTATGAATTTGACACGGTAGATGGCGAGGAGCAACTGCTGGTCGATGTGAACGAAAAATCTTGGGGGCCAAACTACCTCAACTTTCGATTCTTTCTTGAAGATGATTTCTCTACTACAAGCCAATACTCGCTCGGTGTCTCAGCCAACTTTACTGATATTAATAAGCATGGTGCAGAGCTAAGAACCAATATCGAGATGGGAACGGACAAGCGAATTGAAGCGGAACTTTACTCGCCATTCTTTTCGAGTCAAAAGCTGTTTACTTCGGCATCGGTTGTTTACAGCAAAGAGAACAGAAACCTACCCGCAGATATTGATGATATTGAAGAACCGACACTGGACGTAACGAAAGATTATCTCCCTATGACGTATAGTGAATATGTCGGTGAATTGGCATTAGGCTATCAACCAACCTTGTGGCAGGAGCTGACATTTGGTGTTCGTTATACAGATGGGGATGTTGAGGTTTCTTCGTTACCTTCATTGGGCAGTGGTGGCTACAAGCGTATTGGTGGCTTCATGGGTTACCGACTGGATACTTTGGATAATTTCAGCTTACCGACCAAGGGTTACTTTGTCGATTTAGAGTACCTCGTTTCTCATGATGATTTTGATAATGACAGCTCTCTTGGTGAATCGGATTTAACGTCTGAGAGTGATACGGTTTATGAGTTTTCGGCCAATTTCATGGCAGCAAAGAGTATTGAGAAGCATACTTTAGTCGCAAAGCTGGATTACGGTATTGTAGAGAGCAAAAATTCGATTTTCCCTATTGATCCCAAAGAGCTTGGTGGCTTCTTAAACCTGTCAGGTATTCCAAGGAATAGTATGATTGGTCAGAACTTGGCTTACACCAGCCTTATTTATCGTTATAAGTGGTTTGAAAATGACTTCGGCCTTTTTAAATCACCATTCTACGTGGGCGCATCCATTGAGCATGGTGGTGTTTGGTCGAACAATGATTTGAGTATTGATGAAGCGCCAATGTACACCGCGGGTTCTGTTTTCGCGGGTGTTGATTCTCCAATCGGGCCGATCATTTTAGCTTATGGCCGAACCGAAGATAATTTCGATTCGGTGTATCTGATTGTAGGTACGTCCTACAAATAATCATGCGCAGAGTCGCCATTTAAGTGCGTAATTAGGCAAAAATAGTGGGACTTTCGTCTTAACTTGCTATGTTGGTCAAAATGATAAGATTTTAATTTAACGTTAAATTTGCTATTCTACCGCCCACAGTTTGGCCTCTATGACGCCGCTCATCAATACAAATTGAATGACAAAAATGGCAATGGAGAGCCAAGTTTCCAAGGATGTTCACTTCTTTATTTTACTAACAATTATGAAGGGAAGAAGTGAACCGCAATGAGAGGAAAAAAGTCGTGCTTGAAGCCTACCGTAAACACGTCGAAGAACGTGCTGCCGAAGGAGTTGTTCCAAAACCACTAGATGCTGAGCAGGTAGCTGGCCTAGTTGAACTTCTGAAGAATCCACCTCAAGGTGAAGAAGAAATCATTCTTGACCTACTAGAAAATCGCATTCCACCGGGTGTAGATGAAGCTGCTTACGTAAAAGCTGGCTTCCTTACGGCTATCACTAAAGGTGAAGTAGCTTCGCCACTAGTAAGCAAAGCAAAAGCTGCAGAACTGCTTGGTACCATGCAAGGCGGTTACAACATCGAATCTCTAGTATCTCTACTAGACGATGCTGAGCTTGCTCCAATCGCTGTTAAAGCGCTATCTCATACTCTACTGATGTTCGATGCGTTCTATGACGTAGAAGAGAAAGCGAAAGCTGGCAATGCTGCTGCACAACAAGTACTTCAATCTTGGGCTGATGCTGAATGGTTTACAGCGAAAGATAAAGTAGCAGAAAAAATCACAGTAAAAGTATTTAAAGTCACTGGTGAAACGAACACCGATGACCTATCTCCAGCGCCTGATGCATGGTCACGTCCTGACATCCCAGTACACGCGAAAGCGATGCTGAAGATGGAACGTGATGGCATTACTCCTGATGAACAGGGTAGCGTTGGTCCAATCAAACAAATTGAAGAAATGCAAAAAGATGGCATTCCACTGGCTTACGTTGGTGATGTTGTTGGTACAGGTTCTTCACGTAAATCGGCAACAAACTCAGTACTTTGGTTCATGGGTGAAGATATCCCATTCGTACCAAACAAGCGTACTGGCGGTGTTTGTCTTGGTGGTAAAATTGCACCAATCTTCTACAACACAATGGAAGATTCAGGCGCACTACCCATTGAACTGAACGTACAAGACATGAACATGGGCGATATCATTGATATCTACCCGTACGAAGGTGTTGTTCACAAGAACGGTTCTGTGATTTCAAACTTTGAGCTAAGCAAAGTACTTCTTGATGAAGTGCGTGCTGGTGGCCGTATTCCACTGATCATCGGTCGTGGTCTAACGGGTCGTGCTCGTGACGCTCTAGGTCTAGCTGAAACGGATCTGTTTGCTAAACCAATCGATCCATCTGCATCTGATAAAGGCTACACGCTAGCTCAGAAGATGGTTGGTAAAGCATGTGGCGTTGAAGGTGTTCGTGCTGGTCAGTACTGTGAACCTAAAATGACGACAGTCGGTTCTCAAGATACGACCGGTCCTATGACTCGTGATGAGCTTAAAGATCTGGCGTGTCTTGGTTTCTCTGCAGACCTTGTAATGCAGTCTTTCTGTCACACATCGGCATACCCTAAACCAGTCGATGTAAACACTCACCATACGCTACCTGATTTCATCATGAATCGTGCGGGTGTTTCACTTCGTCCGGGTGATGGCGTTATCCACTCATGGCTAAACCGTATGCTTCTTCCTGATACTGTAGGTACAGGTGGTGACTCGCATACTCGTTTCCCTCTAGGTATTTCATTCCCTGCGGGTTCTGGCTTGGTAGCATTTGCTGCAGCAACAGGCGTTATGCCTCTTGATATGCCTGAATCTATCTTGGTTCGCTTTAAAGGTGAAATGCAACCGGGTATCACGCTACGTGACCTAGTACATGCCATTCCTCTTTACGGCATCAAGCAAGGCCTACTAACGGTAGAGAAAGCCGGTAAGATCAACGAATTCTCTGGTCGTGTACTAGAAATTGAAGGTGTTGAGCACTTATCTGTTGAGCAAGCATTTGAGCTTTCTGATGCATCTGCTGAGCGTTCTGCTGCAGGTTGTACCGTTAAGCTTTCTGAAGAGTCTATCTCTGAGTACTTGAACTCGAACATCGTGATGCTGAAGTGGATGATCGCTGAAGGTTACGGTGATGTTCGTACGATTGAGCGTCGTATTACAGCAATGGAAGAGTGGCTAGAGAACCCTGAGTTGCTATCTGCTGATTCAGATGCGGAATACGCGCACGTTATCGAGATTGATCTTGCTGACATCGATCAACCAATCCTATGTGCACCAAACGATCCAGATGATGCTCGTCTTCTTTCGGACGTTCAAGGTACTGAGATTCAAGAAGTGTTCATCGGTTCTTGTATGACGAACATCGGTCACTTCCGTGCTGCAGGTAAGATGCTAGAAGAGTTTAACGGCTCGCTAAATACTCGCCTATGGGTGGCTCCGCCAACGAAGATGGATAAAGACCAACTGACAGAAGAAGGCTACTACGGCATCTTCGGTCGTGCTGGGGTACGTATCGAAACTCCTGGCTGTTCACTATGTATGGGTAACCAAGCTCGTGTTGCTGATGCTTCGACGGTTATGTCGACGTCAACGCGTAATTTCCCGAACCGCTTAGGCAATGGCGCGAACGTTTATCTGGCTTCTGCTGAGCTTTCTGCTGTTGGCGCGATTCTAGGTCGCATCCCAACGAAAGAAGAGTACTTAGAGTACGCTGAGAAGATTAATGCAACCGCTGCTGATACATACCGTTACCTGAACTTCCATAAAATGGGTCAGTACACGGAAAAAGCAGACACGGTTATCTTCCAAGAGCCTGCGTAACGTCTGATTTTGTTGTAAATATAATTAAGGCCGCTGTGAATAGCGGCCTTAATTGCTTTTAGCATACAGCGAAAATTGCTTTTAGCTTACAGAGAGCTCGATTAGTTCTTAATCGTATACATTGCTGCAACATTGCGAGCAGTAAGTTCAATATTTTCAGCCGCTTCAGCCAAAGCTGTCGGCAAGTCTACTGAACGGTTCACTACCGCAAATACCGCGTCGATACCATGCTCATGAACCACACCACAATCACTGGCTAGACAGCCGGCAATACCGATGACAGGCAGTTTATGTTTTTTGGCTGTGCGAGCGACACCAATCGGTGTTTTGCCATGAATGGTTTGGCTATCAATGCGCCCCTCTCCTGTAATCACAAGATCAGCATCTGAGACTATTTCATCTAAATTGACGGCGTCCATTACGATGTTAATACCAGGGCGAAGCTCCGCATTTAACAGGCCAACAAGTGCCGCGCCTAGACCGCCTGCCGCGCCAGCACCAGGGAGATCAATGACATCGACGCCTAACTGGTTTTTCATGATACTGGCATAATGAGCAAGGTTAGCATCTAACAGCTCAACCATTTCTGGTGTTGCGCCTTTTTGCGGACCGAATACCTGTGATGCCCCTTTTGGTCCGCATAATGGATTATCGACATCACAAGCGACCTCTAAGCGTACGTTTTGTAGGCGTGGGTCGAGGTTGGTGAGATCAATGGTTGTCAGTTTTGACAGTTCACCACCACCAAACACCAGCTCGTGACCCTCTGCATCTAGCATACGAATGCCTAGCGCTTGAGCCATTCCTAAGCCACCATCATTGGTCGCACTACCACCAATGCCAATAATAATATGCTCAACACCTTTATCTAATACGGCTTTGATCAACTCACCCGTACCATAGGTAGTGGTTTTTAGTGGATTACGTTGTTCTGGAGAGACTAAATCTAGGCCGGAAGCGGCCGCCATTTCAATAATGGCAGTTTTACCGTCACCGAACATACCGTAGAAGCCTTCGACAATTTCACCTAATGGACCAATCACTGGATGTTGGATGATAGAGCCATTGGTCGCATCCACCAGAGATTGTACTGTGCCTTCACCACCATCAGCCATTGGTAATTTTACGTATTCGGCTTTTGGTATTAGCTGTTTAAAGCCATCTTCAATCGCTTGAGCAACGCCCATTGCTGATAGGCTTTCTTTATATGAGTCAGGAGCAATTACAATTTTCATTTTGATACCTTTAAACTTAAACAAACAGACCAAATACACCGAAGATCATTACTGAGACGAAGGCGATAACAAGACCGACCGCTGACTCATAAGGGATGAGTTTTAGACGTTCATGAATACTCATATGTACCGCACCACCCGTGGCATGGAAGAAGCTACCATGTGGCATATGGTCAAGTACTGTCGCACCAGAGTGGATCATTGCTGCGCCTGCGAGAGCTGGAACACCTAGCTCAAGAATGGTGCTGGCAAATACATTCGATGCCACTACTGTTCCGGCAGTTGTCGATGCGGTTGATAGTGCCATCAGTGCGCCAGAAAACGGAGCAAGTAAGTAAGAAGGCAGCCCAGACATCGTCAGCACTTCAATCAGATCAGCTTTTAGTCCTGAGTTAGCAATGATGCCTGCAATGGTTCCTGTGCCCAGTAGCATTACAGCAACCGGTGCCATACGTGACAAGCCTGAAACCGCAAAGCTATTGGCTTGTTTGAAGCGACCCATAGCCAGTGCACCCAGCAATCCACCCAAGGGTAATGCAATTAGAGGATCAACATTGATATCAGCGAGTGGTCGCAGCGCGAGTAGGGCAATAGCCACTAACGGTGCAACGATTGAAGAAGAAAAGCTTGGCAGTGAACTTTGATCCGCTTTGACCACTTCACTTTCCGCTACTTTTGAACCTTTATTGACGAGGCGCTTTGCCAAGAAGTAGGCGAAAAGCAGCCCAAATAGACCCGGAATCACGCCTGCAGCCATCACAGAGGTTAACGGAACATTGAGCGCATCAGCCGCCGCAATGGCATTTGGGTTAGGCGACATGACATTACCTGCTTTACCGCCGCCCACCATCGCCAAAAGGATCGCGGTTTTAGAAAGGTCTGCGCGGCGAGCAATAGCCAGTGCAATAGGAGAAACCGTGATAACGGCCACATCAACGAAAACGCCAACAGCGGTTAAAATCATGGTCGCAATGGCAAGAGCAAGTAAGGCGCGAGTTTCGCCTACTTTTTTGATGATGGATTCTGCAATCGAGGTAGCCGCCCCTGATTCAATTAGTACGCCGGCCAACACACCAGCGGCGAGAATTCGCATCACTGAAGTGACGATCCCTTGGGCACCACCTATCATTAACTCAACGGTTTCGGTGAGAGAAACGCCGCCAACCACGCCGCCAACCAAAGCACCGATGATCATGCCGTAGGTGGGTGGCACTTTTTTAAGAATGAGCGCGATAGCAACAATCAATGCTGAAAGTGCGCCAAGAGTTGAAACTTCAATCATGTTCTATTTCCCAGATAACGATGTGTCATTTTCGGCAAATATAAAGATATAGGGCTGGTAAGTCTTTGTCATTCTCTACAAATAAGTGCTCAAATCGGTCCTTTTAAATTGTGCAGTTGCACATTTTTTAGCTCGACCAGTGGAATAGATTTATTGCAATGTAGAGTTGAAATAGATCGTCTATATTGTTGATATTTAATGATGTTATTTGGTTTATCTTGTCTGTTCGATAGCGTAGCGTATTGCGATGGATATGTAGTTCGTTACAGGTGAGAGCTGAATCACAGTTCTGCTTTAAATATGTCTTCAAAGTTTTGATCAGTATCCCTTTACTGTCCTGTTGTTGAAGATGTAGGTAAGACTGCTCCAGTTACTCACGAATCCATGGATCTTGTAACAGGCTACTCATAATGGCCGGCGGTCGATAGTCTTGATAGAAAAACATGTCTCCGGGGCGGTTACCGACACTGCGCATAGTGAGCTCAGCGGTATCATATGAGCGTGCTAAACCAGAAAGTCCGGTAAAGTAATCCCCAAGCGCAATCTTGATTTGAAACTTAGCTTCTTTCTTTATTCTTTTGAGTAGCAATTTCACGCGCTTGGCTTCTGCATCCTTGGACCAGCTGTTCCCTATCAGGGTTATAGGCTTGAGTACCACCACTTCGTTTTGTGAAACAGACAAGATACCGACTAAATTATCGCGCTCGGGATATTCAAGTAAATGTACTAATTGCTGTAAGTTTTCCAATGAAGGCGCAGTGTCTCCTATCGGTAACACTTTGACGATGGCGGCAATCCGCGGTTGTGCAAGGTCGAGATCCAGACGCTGTGCGATGGATTGCAGTTGCATGTCATTAAGCGTGCTACCTCGGATTAATTGCAATACCAATTCTTCACGATGCCTCTTATTCCATTCTACTTGAGACATAAGTACAGCTTGTTCAACAATAAGCTCAGCGGTCATCTTCACCAGCTCACCAAAATGATGAACTTGCTGCAGTGTCCCAGAAACCCCAATCGCCCCAATGACATTATCCTGAAATAGAATCGGTAAATTAACTCCAGGCTTAACCCCTTTTAGGTGTTCGGCAGTGGCTTCGTCAATATTAACGACTCGTGATTCGGTGATGGCAAGTACCGCTCCTTCATGTTTTTGGTATAAGCGAGTAGGATCACTGGATCCAATAATGCGACCTTTATTATCCATCACATTAATCGAGTGTGGGATGATCTTCATGGTTCGTTCGACAATTTGTTTGGCAATCATTTTGTTCAACTGCATAGAGCCCTCCTCTTCATTGACTGTGTAGGTTGGATCGTAACGATAAATTCGTCAATACGCTCGTTTCTGACAAGACAATGGTATACTCAGAAATAGTATCGCTTGAGTATTAATGCAGTATAGGTTGAGTTATGGAGTTTGAATTTACTAGAAACACTCTAATGGGTGAATACTATGTGAAATGCAGCATGGGCCATGAGATTGTTGGCCGTTGGCTTCAAGAAGAGATCGGTAAAGATAAGCAAAAATTAGATCATGTGATGGCGTTGATTGAGCAATCTCGACAGGACTTGAGCAATGAAGTGACGTTGCTTGGCAAAGAGATTAGCCTTGCGATTAATGAAGACGAAGTAACGATTCAAGAAAACGTGTTAGCGCATGAGCAAGAGATGGAAGAGGGCAGTGAGTTCGACTTCTATAACTGTGAAAGCCAAGCAAGCTGTGGAATCGACGATTTCGAACTGCTCATCGAACGCTGGATGGATTTTTTAGGTTACTAGTCCTAAGACCTATTTGTTAGTCATTCAGAGCTTTGAAGGCTCCGTTGCCCAAAACTGGAGCAATAAGAGCATCGCGCATTAAGATAGTGAAAAGGCTGCACCATGTTGGTGCGGCCTTTTTCGTTATTACGACCTTATTATCTTCATCTTATTTAAAATCAAGCACTTAACTTTTTGGCACGCTACTTGGATTGTAATAAGAGAATTAACGGATTAAGTAAGAATTTAAGGAACGAATATGAAATTAATAAATGCCATTGTTAAGCCATTCAAATTAGACGATGTACGCGAAGCGCTCTCTGATGTGGGTATTGAAGGTATGACTGTTTCTGAAGTGAAAGGTTTTGGTCGTCAGAAGGGACACACTGAATTGTATCGTGGTGCAGAGTACCAAGTGGATTTCCTACCAAAGGTGAAGCTAGAGATTGCTACCCAAGCTGAGAATGTTGACCGAGTTGTTGAAGCGATTAGCCAAGCGGCACACACCGGAAAAATCGGCGACGGCAAAATTTTTGTGTATGACCTAAGCCAAGCCGTACGAATTCGTACTGGTGAAATGGATGCTGAAGCACTTTAAAGAATTACAAGGACTGGAGACTTTAATATGGAACTTACAACAACAGTAACGGAACTACGTTACGCACTAGACACTTTTTTCTTCCTCATTTCAGGTGCGTTGGTAATGTGGATGGCAGCAGGCTTCGCGATGTTAGAAGCTGGCCTAGTTCGTTCAAAGAACACCACAGAAATTTTAACTAAGAACATCTGTTTGTACGCAATTGCTTGTACAGCTTTCTTAGTGGTTGGTTACAACATCATGTATGTCGACAACGGTGAAGGCGGTTGGTTGCCATCATTTGGTACTCTAATTGGTACACAAGGTGAAGGCGCAGATCACTCTCTAGAATCAGACTTCTTCTTCCAGGTAGTATTCGTTGCAACAGCAATGTCTGTAGTATCTGGTGCGGTTGCTGAGCGTATGAAGCTTTGGTCATTCCTAATCTTCTCTGTAGTACTAACAGCGTTCATTTACCCTGTTGAAGGTTATTGGACTTGGGGCGGTGGTTTCCTATCAGAAGCGGGTTTCAGTGACTTCGCAGGTTCAGGTATCGTACACATGGCTGGTGCAGCAGCAGCGTTAGCTGGTGTTCTACTACTCGGTGCTCGTAAAGGTAAATACGGTAAGAACGGTGAAATCTACCCGATTCCTGGTTCAAACATGCCACTTGCAACGCTAGGTACATTTATCCTTTGGTTCGGTTGGTTCGGTTTCAACGGCGGTTCTCAACTGATGGTTTCGGATTTTGAGAACGCAACAGCAGTAGGTCAAATCTTCCTTAACACCAACGCAGCAGCAGCAGCAGGCGCAATTGCAGCACTACTAGTATGTAAAACAACTTGGGGTAAAGCAGACCTAACAATGATTCTTAACGGCGCGTTAGCTGGCCTAGTAGCAATCACTGCAGACCCTCTATCACCATCACCTCTATTTGCTGTAGCGATTGGTTCGGTATCTGGTGCATTGGTTGTATTCAGCATCATCTCTCTAGACAAAGCTAAGATTGATGATCCAGTAGGTGCTATCTCTGTACACGGTGTATGTGGTTTCTTCGGTCTAATGGCTGTGCCACTAAGCAACGCTGATGCAACGTTTGGTGCTCAGCTAATGGGTGCAGCAGTCATCTTTGCATGGGTATTCGGTGCTAGCCTAGCAGTATGGGCGGTGCTTAAAGCAACAATCGGTATCCGAGTAACGGAAGATGAAGAACTTGAAGGTATGGACATGCACGATTGTGGTGTCGGCGCTTACCCTGAGTTTGTATCAGTAAAATAATCAACAGTCGTCGCCTAATCTGAATGGGTTAGGTTGGACAAAGAAAGCCCCGCAACTCTTGTTGCGGGGCTTTGTTGGTGCGCCGAGCATGGCGTTGATCTAGGAGGTGAAAGTCCTCTACGGGC
>NZ_JBFSSD010000033.1:0-60377 GCF_041466145.1 Vibrio sp. 10N.239.312.D08
CGCTTGTACGGTGGTGTGAGAGGACGGAGGCTGCGAGGCCTCCTCCTACTCGATTCTGTTATTCCGCGGTAGCTTAATGATGAATATTTGGAATAGGTTAGAATCTTGTGTTTCGTTATTGCTCGTCTGCTGTGAGTGGTAACTTGTCGCTACACAGGATTTTAAGGCGTTGGGTATATGGAAATTACTCTAGAAATATTGGCTATCTTGTTTGTTGTTGCAACGGCAGCAGGCTTTATTGATGCAATGGCTGGCGGCGGTGGGTTACTGACTCTACCTGCATTGCTAGCGGCTGGAGTTCCACCCACGCAGGCACTGGCAACCAACAAACTCCAAAGCTCATTTGGCAGCTTCTCCGCGAGTTGGTATTTCGTGCGCAACGGTATCGTCAGCATCAAAGAGATGCGCCTTGCTATCTTTTGTACCTTTATTGGCTCTGCAATTGGCGCTGAGTTAGTCCAGCACATTGATGCGAGCCTACTGACCAGTGTTATCCCACTGCTGCTTATCGCTATCTCTCTCTATTTCCTGTTGGCACCCCAAACTAGAGCGTCTGAAGGAAAACAGAAGATCTCTGAGGCGATGTTTGCTCTGTGTATTGGTGGCGGCGTGGGTTTCTATGATGGCTTTTTTGGCCCAGGAACAGGTTCTATCTTCACCGTCTGCTTTGTTGCTATTGGTCACTTCTCGTTAGTCGATGCTACGGCGCGTACTAAAGTACTTAACTTTACCTCGAATATCGCTGCCTTAATTTTCTTTATTTTGGCTGGTTTGCCTATTTGGGAGTTGGGATTAGTGATGGCGGTCGGTGGATTTATGGGCGCTCAGATTGGCGCTAAAGTGGTGGTGACAAAAGGGCAGAAATGGATTCGCCCCCTTGTGATCGTGATGTCGATGCTAATGGCGTCTAAACTGCTTTGGGAACAGCATCAACAATGGATTCTATCAGTGTTTTAACTCGTGGAGACTGGTAACTATTTGGTCTGACACAGATATGAATCGGCCGAATCAAGCCTGCTAATTCGGTGAAGCTATACAGATATTGAGGCTCAATATTGAGTGTTTTTACGATAGAGAGCGGGATCAACGCTGGCCCAGTCCCGCCCAATGCAAGTTGCGCCGCTGCGGTGTAGGCATCCATCTCCATCAAGGGTTTGATACCAAATTTTTCTAATACAGAAAGTTGATAAGAATTGGCTGGATTGGTCATGTCGTTAGTGATGACCATTGGAGGGAGATCCGTTAGCGGCGACTTACTCACTATGTAAAACGGTTCATCAAAAAGATGGAAGGTCATCAACCCATGATGTGGTGGCAGTAAGCCAGCACACAACCCCAAGGTCGCCTTGCCGGACTGCACCCGTTCGATAATTCTCGGCGTGTGGTTGGTGGTAATGGTGATGTACTTATCTTGCTGGATAAATTGGCCCATCATCTCACCTAAATAACCGGCTATCAGAGACTTATTGCTGTCTAGGGTGATGAGAGTGGTATCTTCCAACTCTTGCTGTTCATAAATAAGCCCACGAAGTTCATTGAATGTCGGGCCAATACTCTCGATTAATGCTATCGCATCTGGCGTGAGTTTTATCTGTCGGCCACTCGGTTCAATGAGCTTTTTACCTAGCTTCTTTTCTAAATTCGCAATCCGTTTGCTGACCGCTGATTGGCTGATATAAAGCAAACTGCCTGTGCGGCTCATGGTCTTTGCTTTACTCAATACCAGTAGAGTTTCGATTCCTTCGAGTAGCATTGGGTTATATTCATGAAAGTTGGGAATGATTGTTTCAACTTACCTCAAACAACATTCATTCTCTAGTCTTGAAACTAAAGCTTTGAACCAAGTTAGGTATTTTTAGCTATGCTCGCACGTGTAGCGCGAGAGCATAATAATTGTGTTGGGGAGCTCAAATTAAGAAAGGCTCCTTTACGGAGCCTTTCACTTTGTAACGTTAGCTTATTTGATGGCGAAGGTCGGCAATGATAAATGCCAACGAATAGCGCCAAGCCTGATCAATAGTGTTGAGAATACGCCGGCCAGAAATGCAGTTTCTGAATCGTGCCCCATGCTGATCGCCATGGTATGGAAAGCGCCACCAATGATACAAGCGGTCGCGTAGACTTCACTTCTTAGAATCATAGGCACTTCACGGGCAAGTACGTCGCGGATAATACCGCCACCGCAGCCGGTGATGACACCCATGATGATCGCCACTAGTGCTGAATCTTGATAGATAAGCGCTTTTTCTACACCAATGCCAACAAACACCGCTAGGCCAATCGCATCACATACCGGCAATATCCACCAAGCCAGACGTTTCGGACGTCTAACAATAATCATGGTCAACAAACAGGTGATGATGATGACCCAAAGGTAGGTGGTATCGGTGATCCAAAACACGGGAGTTGCACCCAATGCCATGTCACGAATTGTACCGCCACCAATTGCGGTAACACTACCTAGAACGGCGACGCCAAAGGGATCCATCTTAAGACGGCCAGCGACAAATACGCCTGAGACGGCAAAGATGGCAGTGCCAAATAAATCGATAATATAAAGCAGCATGGAGTCCATGATACTGGTGCTCTTATAGTTAAAATTGTAGGGACAGGTCGGTGGCGAATTGTACGAAAAAACGCAGCAAATAGTTAGTGATTTTGCCTAGCTCTATCAAAGAAATCGCACACTTGTTGGATCGCTTTCAAAGTTCTCGTTGTCGGGCGATTAATCCAGTCAGAATTGAGGGACCAAATCTGATTTTGAGCGACAGCTGGGATCTCATCTTCCCATGTTTGCCACATGGTTCCATTCTCAATCGCGTGCTGAGAAGTGAAGATTACTTGCGGTTTTCTTAATACAACTTGTTCAATACCAACTTGCGGATAGGGAGAGGCGCTGTCTTCAAAAATATTGTGGCCACCACAAAACTCAAACACCTCACTTGGCCAGTGTCCTTGAGCAACAGTGATGATCGGCTTTTCACTGAGCTGGTAGAAGTAGTTTACTGGCTCGGCATCTTTGTATTCTAGTCTCAACGCGTTGAGCTGCTCTCTGTATTGCTGAGCGTTATTTTCGCCAATGCTTGGATCGCTAGCGTATTCGCTCAGTTGTTCAATATTGGTTGCGATACTGTCTAGGCTTTTGGTCTTGGAGTAGTAAATATTAAAACCAAATTGCTCTAGTTTCGCGAGCTCTCTGGGCGGGTTTCCCGCTGGCCACGCAAGAATCAAATCAGGCTGAAGTGCGATGATCTTCTCAACCTTGATACCTTGATAGTTTGCCACTTTTTCAAGCTTATCGGCTTGTGGTGGGTAATCACTTCGTTCACTTACGGCAACAAGGTTGTTGCCTAAACCAGCGCTGTACGCGAGTTCAGTGGCATGAGGAGCAAGGCTGACTACGCGTTGAGCCAGCTGTACTTGTTCTTGAGTCCGTGGTGCTTCTTCTGCAAATGATAAAGGCAGCCATAAGCTGGAAGACAAAATAGTAAGGCTTGTAACAAGTGCTGAAGGTTTCACTCTAAATCCCTTGGTGAATAAATAGTAAGGCTAGGCTTTGTAAAAATATCCAGATAGCGATGCGACCAAAGAGTAGTTTCTGAACCTGAGATAGATGCAGAGCTGACGGTGCGATTCTTCCGCCTAATTTTGCGCGAATGGCTTTAGTGTTGTCGTAAATCGCAGGGCCGCCCAGTGACAGCTCAAGCTTGTTGCCGACAGCAGTAATCAACCATGCTGGGCCGGGCAATGGCCAAGATCGACTCTGAACGAGCATCATCTTGAATGTGTGAGACGCTTTATCACCACATACAATCATTAAGGCAAACAATCGCATCGGTATAAATTCTAAGATAGCGACGATCTTGATTGCCGTTGATCCAAATGGAGAGAACTGCTTACGGCTTGGTGACCACGCTCGCGCTAATTCGACCACAAGGCGATACATTAACGCAGCGATTCCACCACCAATGGCGTACCAGAACAACACACAAACTACGTTACGAGCGTAACCCATGATTATGGTTTCTGTGGCGGCTTTGCCGAGGCCAAGTGACGAAAGTGATTCGGTTTGACGATTGACAATCGGAGCCAGTAACTGACGAGCGGCCGCTTTATCTTCTCGGCCAAGTACTTTGATCAGTTGGTTAGCCAGCTTTTCATTATTGCGCCAATCAATCGCGAGTAATAACAGTGCCAATTCAAACAGTTGAGATTGCCAAACCAATGGTTGCAGTGCCAATAGAATAACCAGAGTTGGCAGTACCATTAACCCCCAGGCTAATGTGCCTGAGATTAAACTTTGGGAATAGTTGTGGTTGTTATTGTTATTAACCTTGCTTGCTAAAAGCTCAGCAAACTTATGCCATAAGGTCGTGGGGTGTGCGGCATGGGGGATAGGTAAAATTAAATGAAAAAGCAGTGCTCCCCACATCACAAGGAGCACGCCATTTGCAAATACCTGATCAAACAGTGTTTGCATGTCTAGTCGCTTACTTTAGTAGGGCAACCATCTTGATAACCATTTCAGAAGAGCTTTGCGCTGCTAGTGGCAGGAACTCTTCGAAGCTCATTGGTGATTCTTTGTCTGCAACATCAGAGATTGCACGAACAACCACGAATGGTACTTGGAATTGGTGACAAGCTTGAGCGATAGCCGATGCTTCCATCTCTACAGCAACAACAGATGGGAAGTGCTTGCGGATGAACTCTTGGCGTTCTGCTGTGCAAACAAATGCGTCGCCAGTACAGATAAGACCGCGAACGGCATGCTTGTCTTCCATTTGTGCTAGTGCTTGTTCAGCAACAGCCATCAGTTTGTCGTCAGCTTTGAACGCTGCAGGTTGACCTGCCATTTGGCCGATTTCGTAACCGAAAGCTGTAACGTCTGCATCGTGGTGACGAACTTCAGTTGAGATAACCACATCGCCAAGGTTCAGTGTTGAATCAAAACCGCCAGCAGAGCCCGTATTCAGAACAGCATCTGGTTGGTATTCGCTTAGTAGGATTGAAGTACCAACAGCCGCTGCTACTTTACCAATGCCAGATTGAAGCAAAACAACGTCAACACCATTTAGCTGACCAGAGAAAAAGGTACAACCGCCTTTATTAACTTCAGTAATGTCTGAAATTGCTGCTTTTAGGATCGCAACTTCTTGCTCCATTGCGCCAATGATGCCGATTTTCATGTGTAGTCTCTTAATAAATAATATTTAAACAGTAGAGCGAAATTGTAGCATGGATAAGAAGTGTCGAGCGACTGCCCAGAGGCACTTCTCATCCGAATAGTAGCGATTTATCTGCGTATTCTTTTATCTATTTGATTAGGCCTTCGCTTTTCAAGCTAGCACGAAGTTGTTCAGCTCGTTTTCGGTTTACGCCAAAATCAGAATGGCCAGTACGAGACTCTGAACGCACGATCAGTTTGCCATCCGTGATTTTAAGTTCTAAGTCATCGACAAAACGCATGATGCGCGAAGTACATTCAACACGCAGATAATCTTCTGTTTTACTCGCGGTTTTTGATCCCGGTAAGGTTAGCGCAACCTGCTCAATCGCATCTAAGCTCGCTGAATCTGACAACTCAAACGCGGCCAATGCATGTTGCTCACGATCATCTTGAGTTGATACGCAGTTTGGTTTGTCTCCACAAGGTGATGAAGTTCTGTCTTTCATGTCCGTGATTCCTTGGCTGCAAGCGGTTAACGTTAAAAGTGATAACGAGAGGAGAGCTGCTTTTTTCATAATGTTTCCTATGGCGTTGTTTTAATTGTAGTTATAGGTATTGGCTTGTTTGCGATTGTTTTACGTATTTTTCGATATGCTTGTGATAAACGTATCTAATTCAAAAAAGGATCCATCATTGGATCCCTTTTTTATAGTAACGACCTGAGTAATAAAGGAAACCTTATACTAGGGCGTGTTGACCTTTCGTGGTTAAATTTTGTTCGAGATAAAAGCGTTTTAATCGCGGCGAGGGGGAAGTAGCCTAGTCACTCTAAGCAAATCTCCCTCAACAAAGAGTAAAACGCTTTTAGCCGAACCCTTCGGGCAGCGTTTGCTGGTCATTTCTACTACGTTATCGGCTTCTCATGTAGGCTAGCTACACATCGACGCCTCTGCCTTGTATAAATGCCCAGCAACTCGCTGCAAAAATCAGCTCGAAAGATCAACACGCCCTGGTCACACTTTTAGGTAGTCCAAGATCCCTTCGGCGGCTTTACGGCCTTCATCGATAGCGGTCACCACTAAGTCAGATCCTCGAACCGCATCGCCACCTGCAAATATCTTGCTGTTGGTGGTTTGGTATTGAAACTCTTGTTTGTTAGGAGCCTTGATGCGACCCCACTGATCGAGCTCCACACCGAAAGGTTCTAGCCATTCCATCGTATGAGGTTGGAAACCAAATGCCATAATTACGGCATCAGCCTCAAGAACATGCTCACTGCCTTCGACAGGTTCTGGACGACGACGGCCGGCTTCATCAGGCTCACCCAAAGCGGTTTTCACGAATTTCACACCAACCACATGACCAGCGCTGTTAAGCTCTAAGCCGATAGGTTGTAGGTTGAACTTGAACTTCACCCCCTCTTCACGTGCATTTTTTACCTCACGGCGAGAACCTGGCATGTTGGCTTCATCTCGGCGGTAAGCACACACCACATCTGCCGCATTCTGACGAATAGAGGTTCGAACGCAGTCCATCGCCGTATCACCACCACCAAGCACGACGACTTTCTTACCTTGCATATCGATAAATGGGGTTGGGTTTTCCAGTTCCATGACCTTGTAGGTATTAGAAATCAAGAATGGCAGAGCATCATAAACGCCCGGTGCATCTTCGTTGTCTAAACCCGCACGCATGTTTTTATAGGTGCCGACACCAAGGAAAACAGCGTCGTAGTCATCGACGAGTTGCTGAAGTTGTACATCTTTGCCGACTTCGGTATTCATTTGGAACTCGACGCCCATCTCGCTAAAGATACGGCGACGGTTTTCCATGATGCCTTTCTCAAGCTTGAACGATGGAATACCAAACGTCAGTAGGCCACCGATCTCCGGATAGCGGTCAAACACAACGGCTTTTACGCCATTACGAACTAGGATGTCAGCCGCCGCTAGACCTGCTGGCCCCGCACCGATGATCGCGACCTTTTTATCAGTCCACTCAACGTGAGACATGTCAGGCTTCCAACCCATCTCAAAGGCTTTGTCGGTAATGTACTTTTCAATATTGCCAATGGTTACGGCACCGAAATCGTCATTGAGGGTACAAGAGCCCTCACACAAGCGGTCTTGAGGGCAAACTCGACCGCAAACCTCAGGCAGGCTGTTGGTTTGGTGAGACAGTTCAGCGGCTTCGATAATGCGCCCTTCATTGGCAAGCTTAAGCCACTGAGGGATGTAGTTGTGAACAGGACATTTCCATTCACAGTATGGGTTACCACAGTCTAAACAACGGTCTGCTTGCGCTTTCGCTTGCTGTTTAGTGAAAGGTTCGTAGATCTCTACAAACTCAATCTTACGTATCTTGATTGGTTTCTTCGCTGGGTCTACGCGATTCACATCAATAAATTGGTATACATTCTGGCTCATTATTGGCTCCTTCCAATTATTGCGCTTGAACACGAAGTTCAGCTGAGCTGCGGCTTTGGTGGCCGAGCAAGGTGTTCAGATCCGCCGTCTTTGGCTTCACTAGGTAGAACTTTGGAATCCATTCATCGAAGTTCGCCAGAATAGCTTCAGCGTGTACTGAGCCAGTCTCTTCTAAGTGCTCTGCAATTAAGCCACGCAGATGTTCTTGGTGGATAAATAAGTCAGACAGAGAAAGTGCCTCGACCGACTCGTTATTTACTCGACCTTGGAAGTCTTCGTTCTTATCCATGACATAAGCGAAGCCACCTGTCATACCCGCACCGAAGTTGACGCCAGTTGCGCCAAGAATGGCAACAATACCGCCGGTCATGTATTCACAGGCGTTGTCACCAGCGCCTTCAATCACAGCAACCGTACCTGAGTTACGTACGCCAAATCGTTCGCCAGCCGTACCAGCTGCAAACAGCTTGCCTCCAGTTGCGCCATACAGACAGGTGTTGCCTATGATGGTCGCTTCGTTACAAGTAAATGCGGTGCCTTGGTGAGGCTTGATAACCACTTTGCCGCCAGCCATGCCTTTGCCAACATAGTCATTGGCATCGCCTGTTAGGTAAAGCTCAACGCCGCCTGCGTTCCAAACCGCAAAAGATTGGCCTGCTGTACCGTCGAGATATAACTTGATTGGTGAACCTGCCATCCCTTGGTTGCCGTATCGCTTAGCAATTTCACCAGAGATACGAGCACCAATCGAGCGGTCTGTGTTGATCACGTTGTAGTAAAGGCTGGTGGATTGACGTTTCTCAATTGCATCGAGTGCATCATCCAGAATCTGCTGGTTGAGCTGAGCTTTATCAAATGGTGCGTTTGGCTCGGTCCAAAACAGTGGGTGACCTTCTGGAGATACCGGAGCTTCGAGTATTGAAGAGAGATCGAGCTTGTTCTGTTTCGCAGTGAGACCCTGAACGGCTTCAAGCAAGTCAGTACGACCAATCAGGTCTGTAAGTTTTTCTACACCAAGCTCTGCAAGGTACTGGCGAACTTCATCGGCTAGGCCAGTAAAGTAGTTCACCACCATATCTGGCAGGCCTTTGAAGTATTCGAGGCGTAGTGTTTCATCTTGAGTCGCAACACCCGTCGCACAGTTGTTTAGGTGACAAATTCGTAAGAACTTACAACCCATTGCGACCATTGGCGCGGTACCAAAACCAAAGCTTTCTGCACCGAGAATCGCACCTTTAATCACATCAAGGCCAGTTTTTAAACCACCATCGACTTGCAGGCGGATCTTATGACGAAGCCCGTTAGCAACCAGTGCTTGTTGAGTTTCTGCTAAGCCAAGCTCCCAAGGGCAACCTGCGTATTTTACCGAGGTTAGAGGGCTTGCCGCGGTACCGCCATCGTAGCCAGAAATGGTGATCAGATCGGCATAGGCTTTCGCTACACCAGTTGCAATCGTGCCTACACCCGGTTCCGATACTAACTTTACTGAAACCAAGGCTTTAGGGTTCACTTGTTTAAGGTCGAAAATCAGCTGCGCTAGATCCTCGATAGAATAAATATCGTGATGTGGAGGAGGGGAGATCAGTGTCACCCCTTGAACTGAATATCTCAGCTTAGCGATTTCTGCGGTAACTTTATGGCCGGGCAGTTGACCACCTTCTCCAGGCTTCGCACCTTGCGCGACCTTGATCTGCAAAACATCCGCATTGGTTAAGTAATGTGGCGTCACACCAAAACGACCGGAAGCTATCTGCTTGATACGAGAGTTACGGTCAGTACCAAAGCGTCGAGGGTCTTCACCACCTTCACCAGAGTTTGAGTAACCACCCAAGCGGTTCATCGCCATTGCTAATGCTTCATGCGCTTCTGGGCTCAAAGCACCGATCGACATTGCCGCAGAGTCGAAGCGTTTAAACAGATCGCTGTTAGGCTCGACTTGCTCTAGTGGTAGAGGCTGATCGGCTTTTTTGAGGCTCATTAAGTCGCGTAACATCGCAGCTGGACGAGTATTTACTTGCTTAGCAAAAGAGAGATAATCCGATGTCTCACCTGTTTTTACTGCAGTTTGCAGAGTGCCAACCACATCAGGGTTATAGGCGTGATATTCGCCGCCGTGTACGTATTTGAGTAAACCACCGTGCTCGATTGGCTTACGCTTAGTCCAGGCTTTACGAGATAAGTTATAGATATCTTGCTGGAAATCGCTAAAGCTTGCGCCTTGGATTCGAGTGGTAACTCCGCGGAAACAGAGCTCAACAACATCGGAATGAAGGCCAACGGCTTCGAAAAGCTGTGAACAGCGATAAGAGGCAATGGTTGAAATTCCCATCTTCGACATGATCTTGTACAGACCTTTGTTGATGCCGTTTTGGTAATTTTGCATTGCGGCACGATAATCTTTATCTAAAGAGCCATCATCCAACATTTTACCTAACGCTTCATAAGCGAGGTATGGGTAAACCGCGGTTGCACCGAAGCCAAGCAGCACAGCAAATTGGTGTGGGTCGCGCGCAGTTGCTGTCTCAACAACGATGTTGGCATCACAACGCAGGTTGGTGTCAGCAAGCCTTGTTTGCACCGCACCAACCAACATGGCTGCAGGGATCGGTAGTTTTCCTTTCTCTAAACCTTTGTCCGACAGCACAACTAAAACCGCACCTTCGCTGACTTCTTGTTCGGCGCTATCACATACTGCTTTGATTGCTTGTTCTAGATCTTGGTTATTCGGGTCGTAGTGCATGCTGAGAATGACATGACGATAATGTTTTTGACTCAACTGCAGAAGCTGCTGCATGTCTGAGTAAAGCAGTACTGGTGAATCAAACGTGACACGATAGGCGTGACCGTCTGTTTCACAGAACACGTTCATCTCTTTACCAATACTGGTCGCCAAAGACATCACGTGTTTTTCACGCAATGGATCAATCGGTGGGTTGGTGACTTGTGCAAACTTTTGACGGAAGTAATCAGTGACCAAGCGTTCTTTTGAAGAGAGCACAGCCATTGGCGTGTCGTCGCCCATTGAGCCCACTGCTTCTTGCCCCATATCACCAAGCACACGCAGCACTTGGTCGGACTCTTCGTTGCTCATCGCAAACTGTTTTTGGTAGGTCTTGAGCGTATCATCGTCAAAGCTACGCTTACCCACTTGGTCATCTTGCAGCGCAGAAAATGGCGTTAACTTGTGAACGTTCTTTTCCATCCACTCTTTATATGGGTGGCGGCCTTTGAGGTCATTGTCGATCTCATTAGATTGCCATAGCTTGCCGCGGCGAGTATCTATTACCAACAGTTCGCCTGGGCCGACACGCCCTTTCTCTGCTACTTCATCTGGCGCGTAGTTCCAGATACCGACCTCAGATGCCAAGGTGATCAGGTTGTCTTTGGTGATGACATAACGCGCAGGACGCAGGCCATTTCTATCGAGGTTACACGCAGCGTAACGACCATCAGAAAGTACGATACCTGCAGGGCCATCCCACGGTTCCATGTGCTTGGAGTTGAAGTCGTAGAATGCACGTAGATCTGGGTCCATATCTGGGTGGTTTTGCCAAGCGGGCGGCACAAGCATGCGCATCGCTCGGAACACATCCATACCACCGGCAAGGAACAGGTCGAGCATGTTATCTAGGCTTGATGAATCTGAGCCTGTCTCATTCACAAAGGGTGCGGCGGTTTGTAAATCTGGCAGCAACGGCGAAGAGAATTTATAGGCACGAGCCTTAGCCCATTGTCGGTTACCTTCAATGGTATTGATCTCACCATTGTGCGCTAAATAGCGGAATGGTTGAGCCAGTGGCCAACGTGGCTGAGTATTGGTTGAGAAACGCTGGTGGAACAGACATATCGCCGATTCCATGCGTAAGTCTGCAAGATCGAGGTAAAATCGCGGAAGATCGGCCGGCATACACAGACCTTTGTAAACCATGACTTGTGTCGAAAGGCTACAAATATAGAAATCTTTGTCTTCGGTGATCTGTTTTTCAATTCTGCGACGAGCGATATAAAGGCGTCGTTCAATATCGCGTTCACGCCAACCCGCGGGGGCCGAGATAAACACTTGCTGAATATTGGGAACTGAATCTTTGGCAATCGGACCTAATACGTCGGTGTTGGTCGGTACTACGCGCCAACCTGCAACCGTTAAGGTCTCTTGAGCGAGCTCTTTATTGACGATGTCTTGCGCGGATTGCGCTTTGATTGGATCTTGGCTGAAGAAAATCATGCCGACAGCGTATTGCTTGCCGAGCTTGAAGTTATTCTCTTCAGCAATAATTCTGAGATAAGAGTCAGGCTTCTGTAGTAATAAGCCACAGCCATCCCCGGTTTTACCATCCGCAGCGATACCACCACGGTGTGTCATGCGATCGAGGGCTGAAATAGCAGTTCTTACCAACTTATGACTAGGTTGGCCTTCCATTTGCGCTATTAAACCAAATCCACAGTTGTCTTTTTCAAGACTAGGATCATATAGAGCCATTGCAATTCTCCCTTTTGCTTCTCTGTCATCCAGACAGTAAATGACTAACTATTCATATACTTGTTGTTTTTTATAAACTGATAGTTTGCTTTAGCCAGTTAAAACGTTATTGGTTGTGTTAACAAAACCGATTGATTTTATTTTCATCAGCTTTACAACGTATAGCTAATTGTGTTTAAGGTCAAGTTCATGGTTAATTATCATGCATAAACGCGATTAGCCACTTAATAATCTAAAATAGTCGATGGATATCAATGAGATATATAAGGTGAATGTTAACGAGATTTAACATATACAACAGGATGATTTTGAAAACGACAAATGCCAGATAGAAAAAAGGCTAGCATCGAGTGCTAGCCAAATATAAAAGTTAGGAAGGGTATTGCTTTTCCTCTAGGCTAACGTAATTGACGTTAGCCCGAGAAATATTATGCGGAAAGCATGAGTGAATCAGCTTTCGCTTCTAAGTTTGAGTTACCCATTAAGAAGTCATCAATGGCAATTGCACATTCACGACCTTCATTAATACAACGTACAACTAGAGATTGACCAGTACGCATATCACCAGCAGCGAAAACGCCTTTCTGGTTCGTTGCAAAACCTTCAGAAGCGACGTTACCGCGCTCGTCCAGTTTAATGTCTAGTTGAGCAAGCACGCCGGTTGGCTCCGGGTGTAAGAAGCCCATTGCTAGGAATGCCATGTCACAAGGAATAACACGTTCAGAGTTCGCGACTTCATCAAAGCCTGGACGCTCACCTGGTTTCGCATCTTGCCAAACGATGTCAGCAATACGTAGACCCGTCACTTGACCTTGCTCGTTACCGATGAACTCTTTGGTTAAGATGTTCCAGTGACGTTCACAACCTTCTTCGTGAGAAGTGGTGGTTTTCATGATCATTGGGTATTGAGGCCAAGGCATGTTTGCAGGGCGCTTCTCTGGTGGGATCGGCATGATCTCAACCTGAGTAATGCTCGCTGCCTTATGACGGTTTGATGTGCCCACACAGTCAGAACCAGTATCACCACCACCGATAACCACAACGTGCTTATCTTTAGCGTGAATCTCTTCTGTTTTAAGATCTAGGTTGTTAGCACGGCGGTTGTTTTGACCAAGGAATTCCATGGCAAAGTGAACGCCTTTCAACTCACGACCAGGGATTGGCAAGTCACGTGGAACCGTAGAACCACCCGTTAGCAATACCACATCAAACTCTTGGCGTAGCTGCTGAGCGTTAACATCAACACCGATGTGTTGGTTAACTTTAAACTCAACGCCCGCTTCAGCCATTAGGTTGATCTTACGATCAATCACGTCCATACCCAGTTTGAAGTCTGGGATACCGAAGCGAAGTAGACCACCGACTTTCTCGTCACGTTCAAATACCGTTACCGAGTGACCAGCGCTGTTTAGCTGCTCCGCTGCGGCTAAGCCAGCAGGACCTGAACCGATAACTGCGACAGTTTTACCTGTGCGAGAGCGTGGTGTTTTAGGTTTTGCGTACCCTTCACGGTACGCAGTTTCGACAATCGTTTTCTCGATATTACAGATAGTGATTGGGTCTTGGTTGATACCAAGAACACAGGCACTTTCACAAGGAGCAGGACAAACACGACCGGTAAACTCAGGGAAGTTGTTGGTAGAGCTTAGGATGTTCCAAGCCTCTTCCCAGCTGTCACGGTAAACCGCATCATTGAATTCTGGGATGATGTTACCAATCGGACAGCCGTTGTGACAGAAAGGTACGCCACAGTCCATACAACGAGAGGCTTGAGTATTGATCTTTTCACCAAACTCTTCGTTAAGTACGAACTCTTTGTTGTCTTCAATTCGAACTGACGGGTCGAGCTTCTTTGGAAGCTCACGACCGTGTTCTAAAAATCCAGTAGGCTTACCCATTATACTGCCTCCACTTCTTCCGTTTGTGCCTGTTGTGCTTCAGCTTTACGCTTTTCAAGAACAGCTTTGTAGTCGCGTGGCATTACTTTAACTAGCGATGCAACACTTGCTTCAAAGTTGTCTAGGAAAGATTGAGCAACTTCACTTCCTGTGAATTCAACATGCTTAGTTAGCATATCCAGTAGAAGATCTTTATCTTCTTGTTCAATTGGATCTAGGTCTACAAGTTCAGGGTTGAGCTTGGTTTCGAAGTCACCCGCTTTGTCCCAAACATAAGCAACACCGCCACTCATGCCCGCAGCAAAGTTACGACCTGTTGAACCAAGGATAATGGCAACACCACCAGTCATGTATTCACAACCGTGGTCACCAACGCCCTCAACAACAACCTTCGCACCTGAGTTACGAACACAGAAACGTTCGCCTGCCATACCGCGAATGAAAGATTCACCTGAGGTCGCACCGTAGAAACATACGTTACCAACCACGATGTTATCTTCAGCAACGATAGAAGATTTCGCATCTGGGTACAGTACCAAAGTACCGCCAGACAGACCTTTACCCCAGTAATCGTTCGCGTCGCCTTCTACTTCGAACTTAACGCCTTTCGCAAGGAACGCACCGAAAGATTGGCCAGCACTACCGTGGAACTTAACGTTCATTGGTTGTGGTAAACCTTGGTCTTTGTAAACCTTCGAGATTTCGTTCGACAGCATGGTACCAGCAGAGCGGTCCGTGTTGATGATAGGGAAGCTCGCATTCACGGCTTCGCCTTTCTCAAGAGCTGGAATCGCAGCTTGAATCAACTTGCGGTCTAGAACGTCTTCTAGGTTGTGGTTTTGTTGCGTCTGGTTGTAGATACCATCTTCTTCACGTGCCTGCTCAATGTGCAGTACAGGTGTTAGATCTAGGTTCTTGTACTTCCAGTGGCCGATGTCATCACGAACTTTAAGTTTGTGCGATTGACCAACCATCTCATCGATAGAGCGGAAGCCAAGTTCAGCCATTACTTCACGCAGACCTTCAGCCATGTATTGGAAGAAAGTGACTACGTCTTCTACGCGGCCGTCGAAACGTTCACGCAGAGTCTTGTTCTGTGTAGCGATACCAACAGGACATGTATTCTTGTGACACTTACGCATCATGATACAGCCTTCAACCACTAGAGCTGCTGTTGCTACGCCCCATTCTTCAGCGCCAAGTAACGTTGCTACTGCAAGATCACGTGGTGTTTTCATCTGACCATCAGATTGAACAACGATACGGTTACGTAGGCCGTTTTTCAGTAGTGTTTGGTGCGTTTCCGCTAGACCCAGCTCCCAAGGCAGACCGGTATGACGGATAGAAGACATCGGAGATGCACCCGTACCACCATCAAAACCTGCGATAAGTACCACGTCAGCTTTCGCTTTCGCTACACCCGATGCAATCGTACCTACGCCAGCTTCTGATACTAGCTTCACGTTGACACGACCGTTACGGTTCGCGTTTTTCAGATCGTAGATCAGCTGAGCCAAATCTTCGATTGAGTAGATATCGTGGTGTGGCGGTGGCGAGATAAGACCTACGCCCGGAGTCGAGTGACGCGTTGCGCCGATCCAGTCATCAACCTTATCACCAGGTAGTTGACCACCTTCGCCCGGTTTCGCACCTTGAGCCATCTTGATTTGTAGCTCATCAGCGTTAGATAGGTAGTAAGACGTTACACCAAAGCGACCAGAAGCCACCTGTTTGATTGCTGAACGTTCCCAGTCGCCGTTTTCTTTACGTTCGAAACGTGCTGGATCTTCACCACCTTCACCTGAGTTTGATTTCGCGCCAATGCGGTTCATCGCAACAGCCAGTGTTGAGTGAGCCTCATGCGAGATTGAACCAAAGCTCATTGCGCCGGTTGCGAAACGCTTAAGAATGTTCTCGATTGGTTCTACTTCTGCTAGAGGAATAGAGCCTGCAGGGTTCTTGATGAAGTCCAGTTGGCTACGTAGCGTTGCTGCGTTGTCGCCTTGGTCATCAACTGCTTTTGCGTACTTCTTGAACTGACCGTAATCTTTGTTACGCGTCGATTCTTGAAGTAGAGAAATCGTTTCTGGGTTGAATAAGTGTTTCTCACCACGTTGTTTCCACTGGTAAACACCACCAACATCAAGGATCTGAGCTGGAATTTCACGAGCTGGGTAACCAACACGGTGACGAACCAATACTTCTCGCGCGATATCGTCGATCGTTAGACCTTGGATACGAGAAACAGTACCTGTGAAGTATTTTTCAACCACTGATTTGCTAACACCAAGTGCTTCAAAGATTTGTGCACCGTGGTAAGACTGCAGCGTAGAGATCCCCATCTTAGAGAAGATCTTAAGTAGACCGCCGTTAACACCTTTACGGTAGTTATCGAATAACTCACGTGGGTGTACGTTTGGATCTAGCTTCTTAGTACGTTGCAGTTCAACAATCGTTTCAATAACTAGGTATGGGTTAACTGCGTTTGCACCATAACCGATAAGCGTTGCAAAGTGGTGTGTCTCACGAGCGTCGCCCGTTTCAACAACGATGTCACACTTAGCACGTAGACCTTTACGGATTAGGTGGTGGTGAACCGCGCCAACCGCCAGCATTGCTGGAATAGCGGCATGGTTAGAGTTAACCGCACGGTCTGTCAGTAGGATGATAGAGTAGCCATCAATCACTGCGTCTTCTGCGTATTGGCAGATACGCTTAAGTGCGCGCTCTAACTTACCTTGGTCGCCATTTGCTTGGAATACGATATCCAGCGTCTTCGCCTGAAGGTGCTCGTTATCGATTGCACGCAGTTTTTCTAACTCAGAGTTAGACAGTACTGGAGACTCAAGTTCTACTTTTTGACAGTGCTCAGGTGTTTCAGCAAGTAAGTTCTGGTCTTTACCTAGGTAAGTGTTCAGAGACATAACCATGCGCTCACGAATCGGGTCGATCGGCGGGTTAGTTACTTGTGCAAACAACTGTTTGAAGTAGTTTGAAAGGTGCTGCGATTGGTGAGAAAGAATCGCTAGCGGCCAGTCAGCACCCATTGCAGAAAGTGGCTCGTAGCCTGTTTTCGCAAGAGGTAGAATGATTTCGTTTACTTCTTCAGAACTCACGCCAAACGATTGTTGTTTGTGTAGTAGTTTCTCTGGAGAAGGTTGGCTAAATTCGTTGCTCGCATCCGGTAGCTTTTTCAGGCTCAGAAGGTTCTCTTCAACCCACTTTTCGTAAGGTTGTGCTTTAGCAATGCTGTCTTTCACTTCTTCATCAGAAATGATGCGGCCTTGCTCAAGGTCAGCAACGAAGATACGACCTGGTTGTAGACGACCACGGTACTCAACGTTTTCAGGTGCAATCTCAACAACACCAGACTCAGACGCCATTACTAGGAAGTCGTCTTTAGTTACTGTGTAGCGAGAAGGACGCAGACCGTTACGGTCAAGTGTTGCACCTACTTGAACACCATCGGTGAAACATACTGATGCTGGGCCATCCCATGGTTCCATTACGTTCGCGTGGTACTGGTAGAACGCACGACGAGTTGGATCCATGTTTTTGTTTTCTTGCCATGCTTCCGGGATCATCATCATCAACGCGTGTGGCAGAGTACGACCTGAAAGAACAAGTAGCTCAAGTGCCATATCGAAGTTTGATGAATCCGAACTACCTTCCTGACAGATAGGAAGCAGCATGTCGATTTCAGCTTGTGTAAACAGATCCGATTCTAGGATTGCTTCACGTGCTTTCATCCAGTTCAGGTTGCCGCGAACCGTATTGATTTCGCCATTGTGCGCGATGTAACGGAAAGGCTGAGCTAGACGCCAACGTGGGAATGTATTGGTAGAGAAGCGAGAGTGTACTAGTGCTAGAGCTGTCACCATGGTTGGGTTTTGCAGATCTAGGAAGTACTGAGGAACTTGTTCAGTTGTTAGCTGACCTTTGTACACCAATGTCTTGTAAGACATAGAGTTGATGTAGAAGTCATCACCGATATTTGAAACGCTTTCTAGGCATACACGAACCGTGTAGTTACGTAGAACATACAGTTTACGCTCAAGCTCTTCTGGTGTGATACCAGGGCCGCCAGAAATAAATACGTGTTCAAATTGAGGTTCAGTGCTTAGTGGGTCAGCACCAATCATTGAATTGTCCGTTGGAAGTTCACGGTAACCGATAACTTCTAACTCAAGGCGTTGTGCATTGCGTTCTAGAATGTCACGACACTGTGCACGTTTGTGTTCATCTTTAGGGAAAAGTACAACACCAACACCATATTTTTCAAAAGATGGCAGCTTAATTCCAAGCTTTACGGCTTCTTCTAGTAAGAATTCGTGCGGCTTCTGTAGCAGGATACCTGCACCATCACCAGAACACGGATCGCAGCCTTGGCCGCCACGGTGTTCCATACGTGCAAGCATATCGAGTGCTTGAGTTACTACATCATGAGATTTGCGATTCTTTAGATGCGCAACAAAACCGATACCACAAGCGTCATGCTCCAATTCAGGAGTATACAGACCCTGTGAGTTCTGCTCTTGATCTACCATAGATACATCCTTCCAGTTAAATCTAGGCGCAACTTATTTGTATAAAGTCAGCCTTGTCCTTTTATATTTATGGGTCTAAACCTGCCTATGCTGGCGGTTTGAATCCTTTCCGTATCTCGCAGGAAAAGTATTGCGAGAAAAACAATCCTTAGTGATACCTGTTTATTTTTAACCACAAACTAGTGGTTTATATAGGTGGGAGTTAGATATCACCGACTTATTAGCAAGTTTTCGTTGTAAGTAAATACTCAAAAATAGCCAATATGTGTAAGTATCCTACAATTTTGTCTAGGCGAATTGCAATGAAAGTTGACCCATGTAGACCATTTTTTTCGTTTTATTTTGAATTTAATGCCTAACAAATGTGCAACATTAGGCAAATAGAGCCGATTTTTTGCATGTTTATTGATATTTGTTAGGTTGCTCGCAAAAAGCCTTGAGTAAACTAATTGGTCGAATTTTGCAGGGATGTAATTTTTTTTCAAAAAAAGACTGATATTCATTCTTATTTACTTGAGTGCTTTGAAAATATGCAATTACACGAGTTGGTCAATACTATCGGCCAAGACCTTCAACGCCGTTATGGCGAGAAGGTTCACAAGCTGACGCTTCATGGTGGTTTCAGCTGCCCAAACCGAGACGGGACAATTGGCCGTGGAGGTTGCACGTTTTGTAACGTGGCTTCCTTTGCCGATGAACAAACTCAAATTCAAAGTATTGCTGACCAGCTAAAAGATCGTGCGGGTGAGATTGCTCGTGCCAAGAAGTACCTGGCTTACTTTCAGGCGTACACCAGCACTTATGCTGAGGTGCAAGTGCTCAAGAATATGTATGAAGAGGCGCTAAAAGCACCCGGTGCAGAGATCGTCGGCCTTTGTGTTGGTACGCGACCAGACTGTGTGCCTGATGCGGTGTTGGATCTGTTAGCGGGCTACGTTAAACAAGGCTATGAGATTTGGCTCGAGCTTGGCCTGCAAACCGCCAATGATAAAACCCTCAAGCGAATTAACCGCGGCCACGATTTTGCGGTGTATGAAACGATCACCCAACGCGCACGCGCTTTAGGTATCAAGGTGTGTACTCACCTGATTGTTGGTCTACCAAAAGAAACCAAAGCGGATAACCTTGAAACCTTAGACAAGGTATTAGCCGTTGGCACCGATGGTATTAAGCTGCACGGCCTTCATATAGTAGAGGGCAGTACCATGGCTAAGGCGTGGAAGGCAGGAAAGCTAGAAGCCCCAAGCCTCGAAGAGTACATCGATATCGCGAGTGAGATCATTCAACGCACGCCTGCGGACGTGGTTTATCACCGTGTTTCTTCAGCGGCGAGACGCCCAACCTTACTTTCTCCTTTATGGTGTGAGAACCGCTGGTTAGCGATGACTGAAATAGGTCGTTCGTTGGATAAAACCGGTGCTCAAGGCATCAAAACGGGCTCTGCATTCGAGTACACGTTGCCTGTTTTAAACGCGGCCAATTAATAGAAATGGGTTACTGTAGGTAACAGCAGATAAAACCAATAAATAGTGGTAACATTTCCCTAATAGATTTTATGGTATAGATTGAGAGTAAATGGAACTGGTAATGACTTGGTTGTGGGACAGGGCGTATGGCTACGGTATTTATATCGTTGTTGTATTGCTGATTGCTCTCATCTGCTGGCATCTCTATTCTCGTTATCAGTCGCATATCGAAACGCTTCTACTTGCTACCCCGTCGCCACTCTACTTTGTTGATGTTCGAAGTGGCGAAATACTCTATGCCAATCGCCAAGCCATGCAGTTGCTTGGTATCCGCCAAATCGGTGTTAATTTTCGCTTTCCTACTGTGGAAAGCGAGAACAGCTTTCGTCACTACTTAACCAACCACATCAACTCTCGAGCCTTCGAGCAGGTCTCCCTGTGGGCGCTTTCTGAATTTGAGTCGTTCAAGATCAACTTGATCGGTCGTAAGATCCATTTTAGAAATAAGCAGGCTTGGATGATTCACGCCTCACCTTATAAAAACACTAACGAAGAACTGTCCCAAGAAGTTCGAGAACTGAATGTTGCTCGTACCGCTTTGGATTCTTTGTCTGAGCTGATCTACGTGAAAGATCAGAAAGGTCAGTTAGTGACGAGTAATCGCTCGTTTAAAAAGTTTTGGCATGGTCGTGCTGAAGAGGGCACCCTGAGTGTTTCTGGTGGAGTATTAAAAGGTCGTGTAAGTGAACGCTCTTGGACTACAGATCAAGATGGAAAAAGCTGCTTGCTTGAAACCTACCAAAGTGTGCTGCTTTCCCAAGATGGAGAAACCATCGGCACGCTCTCTATTAGTCATGATGTGACCGATTGGCATGACATGCAGCAGAAACTGCGTGGCGAGATGGAGAAGCGAAAAGATACCGAAGTGGCACTTGCGCAGCGTGACACCATCTTGCAAAACCTCCTGGAGGCCAGCCCAGACTCGATTGGTATCTTTAATGAAAACATGGTTTATCAAGCGTGTAATAAACCATTTGTGGCTGCGCTGGGTATCTCTGAAGTCAGTGACTTGATCGGTAAACGTTTACAAGATGTGGTGCCACATAGCATCTATACGCGAATATCAGAAACCGATCATCAAGTGCTTCATCAAAGTAAATCACTGCGTTATATCGACAAAGTGGTCTCAAGTGATGGAACATTTACTTGGTATGATGTAGTCAAATCACCGTTTAGAGATCCAGCATCGAGCACTAATGGTGTGTTGATCATGGCGCGTGATATTACAGAGCGTTATCTAGCAGAACAAAAGCTTGAAGAAGCCAACCTTGAACTTGAACGCCTCAGCTTTATGGATAGCCTGACTAAAGTGTCTAACCGACGTCGTTTCGATGAACAGCTCTCTACACTGTGGCATTATCATGTGCGTGAGAAGCTGCCACTGACGATCATGCTATGTGATATCGACTTCTTTAAAGGCTACAACGACTTTTACGGACACCAACAAGGCGATGATGCTTTGATTCAGGTTTCTCAGGCATTTAAGCAGGTGTTGAATCGTTCATCTGATTGTGTGGCTCGTTATGGTGGTGAAGAGTTCGGCTTTATTCTGCCAAATACAACGACCGAAGGTGCTCAGCTGGTGGCGCAGCGTATTCATGATGAAGTCCTAAAATTGGAACTTGCGCATGAGAAGTCGACAGTCTCTGAATTCATCACGGTGAGTATTGGTATTATCTCTTACATTCCTACACCTGATGATGAAATGGAATCGGCTGTTGCCTTGGCTGATAGTGCGTTGTATCAAGCGAAATCAGACGGTCGCAACCGTTCAATGGTGCATCCATACTCAATTCGCTAACGCTATAAAATTGGCAATTTGATTATCCCCGGCTATTTTTGCTTAGTTAGTATTTGTATTGGTTAATTAACCTTCGAAATTACCGCTGAACACTTGCTGCGTGTGATGTAGCTAGCTTACCTCCCATCTTCAAACAGGGTAGAATGTTGCTAGTCTTATCGCATGGAGCGCTAAATGAAACCCATGAAAAATCTTGCCCAGTATTACGTGGATCTACTCGTAAAACTGGGGATTGTCCGCTTTTCTATCTTACTCGCCCTAGCGCTTGTTGCCCTCGCTGTTGTTGTGCAAGTCGGTATCACCCTTGCACTCAAAGGCAATGTTGATGACATCGACATTGTCCGTTCAGTTTTCTTCGGTTTAGTGATCACGCCTTGGGCGGTTTATTTTCTGTCAGTGGTCGTGGACCAGTTGGAAGAATCACGTCAAAGGTTAGCGAAATTGGTCTCTAAACTTGGCGACATGCGTGAGCGAGACCAAGAACTCAACAATAAAATGCAGCTCAATATCGAGAAGCTTAATCAAGAAATTGAAGAGCGTGAAAAAGCGGAAGAAGCGCGCGCAGAAGCAATGCAAGATCTCGAAAACGAGGTGTTCCAGCGCGAGCGTACTCAGCTTGAACTCGCAGAACGTACTGCACTGTTACGCTCGTTTATCGATGCCTCGCCTGACCTTATTTACTACCGTAATGAAGATGGTGTGTTTTCTGGTTGTAACCGTGCGGTTGAAGAGCTCACTGGTAAAACAGAAAAAGAGCTAGTTGGTTTAACTCCTTGGGATGTTTACAGTAAAGAGGTCGCTCAGCAAGTTGTTGAAACCGATAAGAAAGTATTTGCTGACAACCAAGCACTGACTTATGACCAATGGCTTGAATACCCAGATGGCCGCAAGAGTTACTTCGAACTGCGTAAAGTGCCTTTCTACAGCAAAGATGGTCGTCACTTGGGCTTGGTTGGTTTTGGCCGCGATATTACTGAACGTAAAGAGCATCAAGAGTCGTTAGAAAAAGCCAGCCGCGATAAGACCACCTTTATCTCAACTATTAGCCACGAGTTAAGAACGCCGCTCAACGGCATCATTGGCTTGAGCCGCATGCTGCTTGATAGCCAACTGACCACCGAACAGCGCAAGCAGATGCAAACCATCAAGGTGAGCGCGGTGACACTGGGTAATATCTTCAACGATATTATTGATATGGATAAGTTCGACCGCCGTAAGCTTGAACTCTTCCCTACGCCTATTAACTTTGAAGATTTCGTTGTCGAGATCGAAAGTATCTCTGCGTTGATGGCTGAGCAGAAAGGGTTAAGGTTCGATCTAGAAAGGTTGTCTGATCTTCCAGCTGCTGTTGAGGTGGATGGTACTCGTCTTAGACAGGTACTGTGGAACCTTGTTAGTAACGCGATGAAGTTCACCAAAGATGGTGGAGTGGTGATGACAGTCAGCGCCGACATTGATGGTGACTTTGCCAACATTACGATGGAAGTGGAAGATACTGGTATTGGTATCCCTGAAAGTGAAATCGAGAAGATCTTCGCGATGTACTATCAGGTGAAATCGGGCACGGACAACTTGCACGCTGTCGGCACGGGTATTGGTCTCGCTGTCTCTCAACAGCTAATTAATATGATGGATGGCCACATTGAAGTCATCAGTGAAGAGGGCTTTGGCAGTACCTTTACGGTTTCGATTCGAGTTCCAGTGAATCACGATACTCAGGCTCTGATCAAAACGCCAAGAAAACAGTCGAATCTTAAGATCTTTATGGTCGAAGACATTGAACTCAATATCACAGTGGCTCGCTCTCTACTTGAAAGCCTTGGCCATGAAGTGACAGTCGTGATGACGGGTAAAGAGGCGCAAATTGCTTTCAATCCTGAAGACTATGATTTGGTGTTGTTGGATATCCAACTGCCAGATATGACGGGTTTCGATATTGCTCAATACTACCGCGAGAAATACAGCCAGCTACCGCCTTTGGTGGCGTTAACTGCGAACGTATTAAACAACAAGCAAGAGTACTTCCAGAAAGGCATGGACGAAGCGATCAGTAAACCTTTGTCGGTTCGAGCTATCCAAGATGTCATCAGTGAACTTATCGAAGATGCACCAGAGGTAATTGAGAAGGTAGCGGGCACCGATAAGGTTGAGAGCATTGATAAAGTCGACGCGAGTAAGTCTTTTCTTTCAGAAATTGATACCACTTTGCTTGATATTGATATGCTAGAGTCTTATGTTGATATTGTTGGATCGAAACCGGTTTTGGATAGCATCGCGATGTTCGAAGATATGATGCCGGAGTATATGGAAATATTGAACTCCAACATGGTCGCGAAAGATAAAGCCAGTATCGTTTCTGAGGCACATAAGATTAAAGGTGCTGCAGGTTCTATTGGTCTGAAACGCATCCAACAAGTTGCCCAGAAAGCTCAATCTCCAGATTTGCCTGCGTGGTGGGAGAACATTTCAGATTGGGTTGATGAGATAAATAACGAATACCAGAATGACATTGAAGTCTTAAAGAGTTGGTTAAATCAAAGGTAGAAGAATAATGAAAAAATTAGCATTCGCCGCATGTGTAGTGGCATTAGCGGGTTGTTCTGCGCCACAAGTAGAATGGCAGCAAGATAATCAAGTCGAAGTATCTGCAGCAACAGTTACCATGAAAAGCAACCTTTGGCACAACAAGATGCCAACGATTGGCGAGACTCAAGATAAGACCCTACATGGTGCTATCTACCTAGAGTCAGACTCACAACTGCCAGCAACGCTTGCGGTTGAAAGTGTTACGGTTAAACAGGGGGCAGACACCTTGTTGGTAACGGCTGACGATCTTGATTTAAGAACACACAGTGAAACTCAATGGGAAGTCGCGTTTGTATGGCAGCTAGAAATCGACAGTGACAAGCCTGTTGATGTGGCGGTGGAACTTAAAGATGGCGAAACCGTGAAGTGGTTAGTAGAGAAAGACGTTAAGGTGGATACGGTTTACTAAAATCTTATCCAATTAAGAACAATAAAAAAGGGAGAATGCGTTGGCATTCTCCCTTTTTAATAACTATTGATGACGCTTCTAGTGTTCAAAACACTTACTGGTGAGTAGTGCTAAATGGTAAGAGGCTCGAATCGAATTAGTCTTCTAGGTCACCACAAAAGCGGTAGCCTTCACCGTGAATCGTTGCGATGATTTCTGGCGTACCAGAAACAGATTCAAAGTGCTTACGAATACGACGGATTGTTACGTCTACAGTACGATCGTGTGGCTTAAGCTCACGGCCAGTCATCTTCTTAAGAAGGTCAGCACGTGTTTGGATCTTACCTGGGTTCTCACAGAAGTGAAGTAGAGCACGGAACTCTGAACGAGGTAGCTTGTAGCCTTCGCCATCTGGGCTAACCAGAGAACGACTGTTGATATCTAGTACCCAACCGTTGAACTCATACTTCTCAACGCTACGCTTCTCTTCTTGAACAGAGCTTGTGCTCATTGAACGGTTCAGAAGGTTGCGTGCACGGATAGTCAGTTCACGAGGGTTGAAAGGCTTAGTGATGTAGTCATCAGCGCCGATCTCTAGGCCAAGGATCTTATCAACTTCATTATCACGACCAGTTAAGAACATAAGCGCTACGTTTGCTTGCTCACGTAGTTCACGCGCAAGTAGTAGGCCATTCTTACCTGGAAGGTTGATGTCCATAATTACAAGGTTAACTTGGTTGTCAGATAGCACTTGGTGCATCTCTTCACCGTCGCTAGCCTCAAAAACAGCATATCCCTCTGCTTCAAAAATACTCTTTAGAGTGTTACGAGTTACTTGCTCATCTTCAACGATAAGAATCTGCGGGGTTTGCATTTGGCGGTACCTAAATTTGTGACGAAACTGTGCTAATAGAATAAATTCTAGGCAAAAACATAACATACAGGTAATGTATTTTTGATGATAACTTAAAGTTTTCAAAAAAACACTTACTTCCAGCTATCTGCCTTCCTTGAAGTATTGCCCAATAACGTAGATCCAGTACGCCTTTCAATCATTCTTTTAGTGATTGGAATGGATTCTATAATGTTAACAGCATGCTAACAACGCGAGAATGTTAATTCCATTCACTTTGTTGATTTACATCAATTGCCGTATCGCAACAAACTTTAATAGTATGGCTACAACTTAACCAATGTTATGGTGACTATTTAGCACCAAAACAAGAATGATTATTCGAGATGCTTCGCACATCTTGCCTGCTAAAGACCGGATTATGAACCAAGGAAGCTGAAAGCTGTCTTAAGAGTCTAGTAGATAAATATGCTCAATCAACTTTTATTGAGTAATAAATTGAGCATAGAACAATGAAAACAAAGGATTAATTTTAATAACATATAAAAGCATAGAGGCTAGCCTGACATAACCGGTAACGCCTTACTCACGGAGGATATATGCACGATATAACACCCGACTTGTGTGATGAGTTTGAAAGCGAAGTCACTCTACTGAACATGCCATTGCAGAACTTCGGCCAACGTGGTGCGTTCTTTGGAAAAATTGTAACAGTTCGTTGTTATCACGATAATTCCAAGGTTCGCGAGGTTTTAGAGACCGACGGCTGTGGCAAAGTGCTTGTCGTTGACGGAAATGGCTCATGCCAGAAGGCGCTGCTTGGCGATCAACTCGCTATTCTCGCGATAGAAAACGGTTGGGAAGGCGTGATTGTAAACGGTGCGGTGCGTGATGTAGGCATGATGTCGCAAATGGACCTTGGCGTTCAGGCGTTAGGTGCATCGCCATTCAAAACAGAGAAACGCGGTGTCGGCCAAGTGAATGTGACACTCTCTATACATAATCAACTGATTCAGCCTGGTGACTATATTTATGCCGATTGGAATGGCGTGTTAATTTCATCTGAGCTGTTAATTGAATCGAAACTGACTCAAATTGAATGCCGTTGATAGATTAGAACGGGGAATGGTTTGTGATGTACTAAACGGGGAATGGTTTGTGATGTACTAAAAGTTTGGATCTCAATCCGCACTAATCTGTTAATAAAGAACAAGCTAAAGAGACTAAAAGCGAAACCCTAGTCCCACTTCAACACCTTGCTGCCACTCTTCATAATCAAGGGTGGCATGCAAATCTAGGTTATCTGTTAGTTGCACTCGGCTGGAAACCTCTGCGGCTACCGATTTCTCATTGTCTTCGGTCTCGTCTTTATAGGTGTGTAGAGAACTGTTAAAAGAGACTCTTTCTGAGAACTGATAACTGACACCACTCAAGAATCCACTTTCCTGTTTCAGTGCCGCACTATGGATACGTGTACCGACGTAAAGATCCACATCTGAAAACAAGCTATAAGAGTAGCCACTGTCTATCTTCCAAGTATCGAAGCTTTCACTCGACGCGTTTTGTGTGGAGATAAAGAATTTATGAGAAGAACTATCGATCTGGCTGGGTAGTAGAGGCAAGCTATTCGCTGAACAAACAACAGGCATAGCAAAAGCCAAAAGAATAAGTAATCTCTTCATTTCCCACTCCTGATGTCATTATTATTGTTCTTCGAACGTTATCGTTCAATTAAAGCACAGAACTTGTACGTTCGCTGCACAATCGATATGGCATTTTGTTATGACTATATATGCAATTGATCACTATTTCCTGTTCAATGAGTAAATCCAGTATCTTAAGTGAAGGTTTATACAGGGTGTTTTATCCCTTAAATGACGGTTTGCTCTGAAAAACGGTGCGAATGTAAAAAAAACGCAACTTTTCATTGACGTCCAGTGGTAAAAATTGATACACGTAGAGTAAAGCACAAGCAGAGAATTTGATATGCAGCACGTAAGCCACCTAGTAATGACCACAACCATTATTATTACCGACATTAACATTGTTGGGGCAGGCTGCTAAGTAACGGATTTTAAAAAAAAGGCCTGTATCCAACAAGATACAGGCCTTTTTTTGTACCATTTTTATGACTTATGGAGAAAGGGATGCGCGTTTTAAAGTTTGGAGGTTCATCATTAGCTGATGCAGATCGTTTTTTACGAGCGGCTGATATCATCGCTAATAATGCCCAGCAAGAAGAGCTAGCCGTTGTACTATCGGCTCCAGGAAAAACAACCAATAAGTTGGTCGCTGTTATTGAAGCTGCACTGAAAAATGGTGAAGCTGACGCACAGATTACAGAGATCGAATCTTCATTTAACACACTGTTTGCAGAGATCAAAGCGGTCGTGCCTTCTATCGATGGTGCCGCGTTTCAAGAGCAGGTGGATACCTCTCTTGCTCAGCTAAAGCAGTTCGTGAATGGCATCAACCTACTTGGTATGTGCCCGAACCACGTTAATGCTCGCATCATCAGTAAAGGTGAGCGAATCTCTATCCAGTTAATGAAAGCGGTACTGGAAGCGAAAGGCCAACCAGCAAGCCTGATTGACCCTGTCCAATACCTATACGCTAAAGGCGATCACCTTGAAGCTATGGTCGATGTGGATGTCTCTACTCAGAACTTCCAACAATCTCCACTTCCTAAAGGTCACGTTAACATCATGCCTGGCTTTACTGCGGGTAATGAAAAAGGTGAGCTAGTCACACTAGGTCGTAATGGTTCTGACTACTCAGCGGCTGTGTTAGCGGCGTGTCTACGCGCTGATTGTTGTGAGATCTGGACAGATGTCGATGGTGTTTACAACTGTGACCCGCGTTTAGTGGATGATGCTCGTCTTCTTAAATCGCTAAGCTATCAAGAAGCGATGGAGCTTTCTTACTTCGGCGCTTCGGTTCTACATCCGAAGACTATCGCTCCTATCGCGCAATTCCATATTCCTTGCCTAATCAAAAACAGCTTCAACCCACAGGGTGCAGGTACTTTGATCGGCCAAGACACTGGCGAAGATAACCTAGCAATCAAAGGCATCACTACGCTAAGTGACCTAACGATGGTTAACGTATCAGGCCCAGGTATGAAGGGCATGGTTGGTATGGCGAGTCGTGTATTCGGCGCGATGTCTTCTGCCGGCGTTTCTATCGTCCTTATTACTCAATCTTCTTCAGAGTACAGCATCAGCTTCTGTATTGAATCTGCTGATAAAGTGAAAGCGAAGCAAGTGCTATCAGATGCGTTTGAACTTGAGCTGAAAGATGGCCTATTAGAGCCTGTTGAGTTCATGGACGATGTCGCGATTGTTACGCTAGTGGGTGACGGTATGCGCACTTCACGTGGCGTGGCGTCTCAATTCTTCTCTTCTTTAGCGGAAGTGAACGTCAACATCGTTGCTATCGCGCAAGGTTCTTCTGAACGTGCTATCTCTGCGGTTATCCCTGAAGACAAAATCTCTGAAGCGATCAAGGCGTGTCACGAGAACCTATTTAACTCTAAGCACTTCCTTGACGTATTCGTTGTTGGTGTTGGTGGTGTTGGTGGGGAGCTTGTTGACCAGATCCAACGTCAACAAGGCAAACTGGCAGAAAAAGGCATCGTGATTCGCGTATGTGGTTTAGCAAACAGCAAAGGCTTGTTGCTAGATAGCGATGGTCTACCGCTAGAGCAGTGGCGTGATCGCATGTCGAGCGCGACAGAAGAGTTTAGCTTAGCGCGCTTAAATGCACTTGTTCAACGTAACCACATTATCAATCCAGTCTTGGTTGACTGTACGTCTAGCGAAGGCATTGCGGCGCAATACGCTGATTTCCTAGCGGCTGGTTTCCATGTGGTAACACCAAACAAAAAAGCCAACACGGCAAGCATGGCTTACTACCATCAGCTTCGTGAAGTGGCACGTAACTCTCGTCGTAAGTTGATGTACGAGACAACAGTAGGCGCAGGTCTACCCGTAATCGAAAACTTACAGAACCTAATCTCTGCAGGTGATGAGCTTGAGAAGTTCAACGGCATTCTTTCTGGTTCACTGTCTTACATTTTCGGTAAGCTTGATGAGGGTATGACACTCAGCCAAGCAACCAACATTGCTAAAGATAACGGCTTCACTGAGCCGGATCCTCGTGATGATCTGTCTGGTATGGACGTTGCGCGTAAGCTGCTTATTCTTGCTCGTGAAGCGGGCATGGCACTTGAGCTTGAAGATGTTGAGGTTGACCAAGCATTGCCACCGGGTTTTGATGATTCAGGCACGGTTGAAGAGTTTATGGCTCGCTTGCCAGAAGCGGATGCTTACTTCCAAGAGCAGTCAGCGATCGCAGCAGAAGAAGGCAAAGTACTTCGTTATGTTGGTGAAATCGCCGATGGTAAGTGTAAAGTTCGTATCGCAGCTGTTGATGGCGACGACCCAATGTTCAAGATTAAAGATGGCGAGAACGCATTAGCATTCTACAGCCGTTACTACCAACCGATCCCTCTAGTATTGCGTGGTTACGGTGCGGGTACTGAAGTTACAGCAGCAGGCGTATTCTCTGATGTGATGCGTACTCTTGGTTGGAAATTAGGAGTTTAGGAATGAGTTCAAGTGATATGGATGTTGTTGTTTATGCACCTGCATCAATCGGCAATGTCAGTGTAGGGTTTGATGTGCTGGGGGCCGCTGTGTCTCCAGTGGATGGCACGCTGCTCGGTGACCGAGTTATGGTTAAAGCAGGTGATGAATCATTCTCACTAAAAACAGCAGGCAGTTTTGTTTCTAAGCTGCCAACTGAAACCAAAGAAAACATTGTCTACGACTGCTGGGTTGTGTTCTCGAGAGAGCTTGATAAAAAAGGCGTTACGCTAAAGCCTTTAGAAATGACACTAGAAAAGAACATGCCTATCGGTTCAGGTTTGGGTTCTAGTGCATGTTCAATCGTCGCGGCACTGGATGCGCTAAACCGTTTTCACGGTCAGCCCCTGAATGAAACTGAACTGCTTGCTCTGATGGGTGAAATGGAAGGCAAGATTTCAGGTGGTATCCACTACGATAACGTTGCGCCATGTTACCTTGGTGGTGTGCAGCTCATGCTTGAAGAGCTAGGCATCATCAGCCAAGAAGTACCGTGTTTTGACGACTGGTACTGGGTAATGGCTTATCCGGGTATTAAGGTTTCAACGGCTGAAGCGAGAGAGATCCTACCATCTCAATATCGTCGTCAGGATATTATTGCTCATGGTCGTCACTTAGCGGGCTTTATCCACGCGTGTCATTCAGGTCAACCTGAACTGGCGGCGAAGATGATCAAAGACGTGATCGCTGAACCATATCGTGAGAAACTGCTTCCAGGGTTTGCTGATGCTCGTAAATACGCGCTGTCAGCTGGGGCACTGGCTACTGGTATTTCTGGTAGTGGTCCAACTCTATTTAGCATTTGCAAAGAACAAGATGTCGCCGAGCGTGTTGCACGCTGGTTAGAACAAAATTACGTACAAAATGAAGAAGGATTCGTTCACGTTTGTCGCCTAGATAAGCAGGGTTCGATCGTTACAGGAAGTGAGTTATGAAACTGTACAACATCAAAGAAAATGATGAACAAGTCTCTTTTGGCCAAGCCGTTCGTCAAGGCTTAGGCCGTAATCAAGGTCTATTTTTCCCATCTGAACTGCCAAAGTTTGATGATATCGATGCGCTGCTAGCAGAGGACTTTGTCCCTCGTAGCTCAAAGATTCTGTCAGCATTGATTGGTGATGAATTACCAAAAGAACAGATCGACCAAATGGTGGATGCAGCGTTCCAATTCCCTGCACCAATCAACCAAGTAAAAGACGGCGTTTACGCGCTTGAGCTTTTCCACGGTCCAACACTGGCGTTTAAAGATTTCGGTGGCCGCTTTATGGCTCAATCTTTAGCAGCTGTTTCTGATGGTGGTCAAATCACTATCTTAACGGCAACATCAGGTGATACTGGTGCGGCGGTTGCGCATGCTTTCTACGGCATGGAAGACATCAATGTTGTGATTCTTTACCCGAAAGGCAAGATCAGCCCACTGCAAGAGAAGCTGTTCTGTACGCTTGGCAAGAACATCCACACTGTGGCGATTGATGGTGACTTTGATGCGTGTCAGGCTCTAGTTAAAGACTCATTTGATGACGCTGAACTGCGTAAAGAGATCGGTCTTAATTCGGCAAACTCGATCAACATCAGCCGTTTAATGGCTCAGATCTGTTACTACTTTGAGGCGGCTTCTCAGCTGACTAAAGAGCAACGTGAAAACCTCGTTATCTCTGTACCAAGTGGTAACTTTGGTAACCTAACGGCTGGTCTATTGGCTAAAGCGCTAGGTCTACCTGTTAAGCGTTTTATCGCAGCAACTAACGAAAATGACACTGTTCCTCGTTACCTAGAAACAGGTCAATGGGATCCAAAACCGACTGTTGCGACAACATCGAACGCGATGGACGTAAGCCAACCAAACAACTGGCCTCGTATCGAAGAGCTTTGCCAACTGAAAGGTTGGGGCTTAGATACACTAGGCAAAGGTAAAGTATCTGACGAGCAGAGCGCTGAGTCAGTTCGCGACCTAAAAGCACAAGGTTACCTATGTGAACCACATGGTGCGATTGCTTACCGTCTACTGGAAGAGCAACTGCAAGAGAACGAAACTGGCTTGTTCCTGTGTACAGCACACCCAGCGAAATTCAAAGAAGTGGTTGATGACATCCTAGGTTCTGATATCGAACTGCCTGGCCCGCTAGCAAAACACGCGGCGATGGAATTGTTGTCTGAAGATCTTGATAACGATTTTGAAGCGCTAAAAGCTGTGCTTCGTCGAGTTCAACCGTAACGTCCATTTGTTTTTCGAACAAATAAAAACGGCGCTCAATGAGCGCCGTTTTTGTATTCTAATTTAAGCTCTAAAAATTATAGAGACTCAGTGAACGTACGTGCGATAACGTCACGTTGCTGTTCAGTTGTTAGAGAGTTGAAACGTACAGCGTAACCCGATACACGGATAGTTAGCTGTGGGTAGTTCTCTGGGTGAGCAACTGCGTCTTCTAGCGTTTCACGCTTAAGAACGTTAACGTTTAGGTGTTGACCACCTTCGATGCGTGGTGCTGCTTCGATTGCAACTTCACGGCTTTCGTACTCGCCTAGGTCTGCAGCTGAGATAACTTGGTCAGCTTCGAAACCTGCAGTAGCAACAACACAACGAGCTTCATTCTTCTCGCTATCTAGTAGCCAGATTGAGTTTAGTAGGTCATCGTTTGCTGCTTTAGTAATTTGAATACCTTGGATCATAACTATCTCCTAGTCCACTGAATGTGGTTTGATTATGGTGTTAACTTTCGATTTTTATTGAGCTGGGTAATGTATACCTAATATTAGTAAGGTTAACATTGATTTAAGTCAAAAAACAACCAAAAACCATATTTTTACAAAGGTGATTATATTGAGGTAAATCAATAAAACCTTTGAAAACAAAGTAATTACAAAATATTTTAAAGTATAAAAAATATTTAACAGCCATATCTGTTGTAAGTTTACTACATTTGTTGTGTTTTTATTGAACTACAACCGATACGACCCTTTATTTATTAAGCATTCTGAAAGTGTAAAGTGATTTAATGACAAACAATAATTCATCCTCAAAACCGGAAACAAATATTAAGTTTATTGGCGCTCATGTGTCGGCTGCTGGTGGTGTTGATCAGGCGCCTATGCGTGCACGTGAAATAGGTGCCAATGCGTTTGCACTGTTTACCAAGAACCAGAGACAGTGGGCGGCAAAACCACTAGAAGCGAAAACCATTAGTGCCTTTAAAGCCAATTGCAAAATGTTGGGCTACGGTGCTGAGCACATTCTTCCTCATGACTCCTACCTGATTAACCTAGGAGCGCCAGAAGAAGAGAAGCTAGAGAAATCACGCGCGGCTTTTATTGATGAAATGGAGCGTTGTAATCAACTTGGACTAACGCTTTTGAATTTTCATCCTGGGAGTCATTTAAAGAAAATCTCAGAAAGCGAATGTTTGGCGAAGATCGCTGAATCGATCAACCTAGCTCATCAAGCGGTACCTGACGTAATCGCAGTGATCGAGAATACGTCTGGGCAGGGCACTAATCTGGGTTGGAAGTTTGAACATCTAGCCGAGATTATCGAGCAGGTAGAAGATAAGTCACGTGTGGGTGTGTGCTTAGACACCTGCCATACGTTTACTGCTGGCTATGACTTACGTACAAAAGAGGCGTGTGAGCATACTTTTGCTGAGTTCGACCGCATCGTGGGTATGCACTATCTAAGAGCAATGCACATCAATGATTCAAAAGCTGAGTTCGCGAGCCGAGTCGATCGACACCATTCTTTAGGAAAAGGCGAAATTGGCTGGGATTGTTTTGAGTATATTGCCTCTGATTCTCGCTTTAATGGTATCCCTCTTATCTTGGAAACCATTGATTCGACGATCTGGAAAGAGGAAATTCAACAACTTAGAATGTTTCATCGCTCAGCAACGCTAGCGAGCGAACAAGCGTAATAATAGAGGGGGAAATTTATTTCCGTCTATTTCTAAAAATTGGCACCTTTCTTTCATAGTATTAAAGTGAATATGTAGTTCACGATGTCTTAGAGGAGGTGCCTTTATGTATTCAATCACCCAAACTTCAACTATTGCTGTCGCACGCCGTTTACCTACACCAAACCGTCACGTGCATAACCACGGCCACCATCGTACACAGCAGAAAAGTGGTTAATCGAGATAAGCACAACTTGAACTGATTATTATGATTCATCAACAAGTGAACCCTACACATCATGTTTATTGATAGTTGTATGAGGTATAACTAGAGCCTTATTTAGGACAGTTAGCCGATACAGCTATTTTTTTGTCTGGCGAAAGCCGCTAGAAACCTTGATGATTGGGAAGTAAAACGATGAGCGCACCAAAGACTTGGGAATCCATTATTAATGATGAACGTGATAAAGAGTACTTTCAAAGTGTCCTCGCGTTTGTTGAACAGCAACGTAATAGTGGTAAAACCGTCTACCCGCCACAAGAACAGGTGTTCAGTGCCTTTGATATGACGCCTTTCGAATCCGTGCGAGTGGTTATCTTAGGGCAAGATCCTTATCACGGTGCTAACCAAGCTCACGGCTTAGCATTCTCAGTGCTTCCTGGTGTGAAAATCCCACCTTCTCTACGCAATATGTACAAAGAGCTTGCACAAGATATAGAGGGCTTTGAGATTCCTAGTCATGGTTATCTCGATTCTTGGGCATCGCAAGGGGTGTTGATGTTGAACACAGTCCTTACAGTCGAAGAGGCAAAAGCACACTCACATGCTAAGTGTGGCTGGGAAACCTTTACCGATGCCATTATTGCTGAGCTCAATCAGCGCTCTGAACCGATCATCTTTTTGTTGTGGGGCGCACACGCCCAGAAGAAAGGTCAAGCGATTGATGACGACAAGCATCATGTGTTGGTTGCACCTCACCCATCGCCATTATCGGCACGCCGTGGATTCTTCGGTTGTCAGCATTTCTCTACAACCAACAAGCTGCTTTCTTCTATGGATCAACAACCTATTGACTGGCGTTTACCAACAGAAGTGTAGGTTGGTGGTTTTCTGAGCAGGGTCAAATCATAAATCAGCATATTCGTATACACTTATAAATAGTAGGTGTAATGGAGTGCAATACTATGATGATTGAAAGGATAAGACGAGAGCATGGCTATATGGCTCGTTTACTCGCGATACTCAACAGTAAGTTAGAGTTTCTGAAACAGGAGCGAGAAATAAACTATAGCCTGATCGCAGAGGTGGTTCATTACCTTATGAACCATTCAGACAAAGTGCATCACCCTAAAGAAGACGTCATTTATCGCTACTATCTTAAGCAATATGGCAGCGAGCAAGCGATTGAAGACTTGGAGTTAGAGCATCAATTGCTTTCTGAGAAAACGGCGGACTTTTTAGGTTTGGTCGATATGATCCTTCAAGATGCGGTGGTTCCTCAGCAAGTCTTTATTGAGCAGCTTGAAGCGTTTGTTAAGGCTCAGCGAAAGCACATGGAATATGAAGAGAAGCATGTGCTACCCATGATTGTTGAGGCGTTCACGGTGAAAGATTGGCAAGAAGTGGAGTCTCAATGGCTTCAACCGGAAGATGACCCTGTTTTTGGAGAGACCATCGCCGATCAATATCGCCAACTCGCGGCTCGGGTTCGACAAAATGAACAAGAGTGTGTTTAGCCCGTTGTAATGTTGAGGTGCACCTATTTTAGGTGTCCTCTATATTAGAGGGTTGGTTTCCAAATGGCGCTTTGAGCGGATTAACTACCTCAAAAAATAAAAAAGGCACCTATATAGGTGCCTTTTGCTATCTGATTTCTTATCGTGCTGATTAAAGTTTTATATCGTCAAGGCTAAAATCAAGACCTAGGTTCATCTCTCTCAGCTCTTTCTCAAGCTGCCTACGATCGTTGATGGCTTCGATTTCACGCCACTTACGCTTGAGTGGTTTCGAGCGTGATTTTTGAGTTACACGAGGCATTTCTAGTTCTGATACTTCATCGAATTGAAAGCTATCCATAAGCCATATCTCCTTCCGTGGGACTAGTTCTTACGAACCAATAAATATCATATTTAGGTTCACAATAACTTTGATTTGTTTCTCATTTGTTTCAAATCCATGAAGATTTTGTTCTATTTTCTTATGCATGCTCACACATTGTGAGAATTATTATGTATAAAAAACAGGCAAACAAACCTAAGTAAACGATTAAATTGGGGGTTATTGAATGTTAATTCATTGTGCGAATGGAATAGCGTTTTGACTACAATGCATTGAAGTGCACATGGTACCGTGCGGTATAGGGATCTCATTGGCCTAGAAAAAAACGAAGATCTTCACTATACCTTGTAAAACCTAGGCTGACGTCATTTTTATAGGATGGTGTTCTTGTTGGGGTAGTGCCGTGGCTGTTGTTGATATTATGTCCCGATAATGTGACTTTTATTGGGCTGCATTGTTGAAAGTTGTGTTAACAAAAGGTGTGTTATTAGTGAAATGTCATTTTAATATAAGTGCATTTGCATATTGATTTTTAGGCCGTCTCGCTGCATTATCCGCCCGTCAAAAAATACACTGATACGTAAAATGGATGCATGAAGCGACATTTACAGTCTCAATCGCCGCAAGAATATAACAAGAGTGCCGACACAACATTGACAGAGGCATAGGCGATTAAGAGGAAGGCTAGGAAGCATGATCGGTGCTTAAACTCAATTACGAGGTTCACGTGACAGACTTAATCAATTTGATGAACGATCTCCTTTGGGGATCTATCTTAGTTTACTTACTGGTTGGTGTGGGTATCTACTTCACTGTACGACTAGGCTTCATTCAATTCCGCCATTTCGGCCACATGTTCTCTGTTCTTAGAAACAGCCGTAAAGCAGACAGTGCTGGTATCTCTTCTTTCCAAGCTCTTTGTACTAGTCTCGCTGCTCGTGTAGGTACGGGTAACATGGCAGGTGTTGCTGTAGCACTAACCGCTGGTGGCCCTGGTGCTATCTTCTGGATGTGGCTAATCGCAATGCTAGGTATGGCAACATCGTTTGCAGAAAGCACACTGGCACAGCTATACAAAACGCGTGATAACGACGGTAACTACCGCGGCGGCCCTGCATACTACATGGAGAAAGGCCTAGGCATGCGTTGGATGGGGGTTCTATTCTCTATCTTCCTCATCATTGCATTTGGTCTTGTATTCAACGCGGTTCAAGCGAACGCTATTGCAAGCGCAATGAACACGGCATTCGACCTTGAGCGTAGCTACGTTGGTGTTGGTATCGTAATCATCTCTGCGTTCGTTATCTTCGGTGGTATCCGTAAGATTGCACGCACAGCAGAAATCATCGTTCCAATCATGGCATTGGCTTACCTAGCGATCGCTATGTACGTGATGTTCGCGAACATCGAGAAAGTGCCTGAAGTACTGGCTCTTATCTTCAAGAGTGCATTCGGTCTGCAAGAAGCAGCAGCGGGTGGCCTAGGTTACGCAATCGCACAAGCGATGATTAACGGCATCAAACGTGGTTTGTTCTCGAACGAAGCGGGTATGGGTTCTGCGCCAAACGCAGCAGCTTCTGCTACGCCTTACCCACCGCACCCAGCATCACAAGGTTACGTGCAAATGCTAGGCGTGTTCATGGATACCATTGTTATCTGTTCAGCAACAGTCGCAATCATCCTGATGTCTGGTGAGTATGTACCACACGGTGAAGTAACGGGTATCGAACTAACGCAACGTGCACTAACAGCACAAGTGGGCGAATGGGGCGGCATTTTTGTAGCGGTAGCGATTTTCTTCTTCGCTTTCACTTCAATCATTGCAAACTACTCGTACGCTGAAACGAACCTTATCTTCCTTGAGCACAACAACAAGAAGGGCCTAGTGCTGTTCCGTATCGTTGTTCTGGGTATGGTTATGTTCGGTTCTCTAGCGACGTTACCAACGGTATGGGCACTGGCTGACGTATCGATGGGCCTAATGGCGATTGTTAACTTGGTGGCGATTATCCTGCTATCAGGTATCGTGATTAAGCTAGCGAAAGACTACAACCGCCAACTAGACGCGGGTAAAGTACCAACATTCGATTCGAATGACTTCCCAGAGCTTAAGTCTCAGCTGGAAGACGGTATTTGGGACAACAACAAGAAGTAATCTTGTTGGAGCGATAAACGGCTCATCCTAAAGTGATTAGAAAGGCTAAGGTTTCGACCTTAGCCTTTTTGTTTGCCTGTCATTTGTCTCATTCTGTCTATCGAAGCTCATTCTCCCTATCGAAGTAATAGGAACAGCCATAAAGACAAGTTGATGTTTTTTCTATACTCTAGCAGCATCCAGTTAGATAACCGATTAGGGTAAAGTTATGTTAGTTGTCGTTTCTCCAGCCAAAACACTTGATTACGAATCACCATTAGCGACGGAACGCTTTAGTCAGCCTGAGTTTGTTGAACACTCTGCTGAGCTGATTGAAGAGTGCCGCAAACTGACGCCAGTCGATATTTCTGCACTGATGAAAGTCAGCGATAAAATCGCAGGGTTGAACGTAGCGCGCTTTGAGCAGTGGAGCGAGACCTTTACCCAAGACAACGCACGCCAAGCAATCCTAGCCTTTAAAGGCGATGTATACACTGGCCTAGACGCTGAAACGCTATCGGATGAAGATTTTGACTACGCACAAGACCACCTGCGCATGCTTTCTGGGTTATATGGCTTGCTTAAGCCATTAGATTTGATGCAGCCATACCGCCTAGAGATGGGTACACGCTTAGCCAATGCTCGTGGTACTAACTTGTACCAGTTCTGGGGCAACATCATCACAGACAAGCTCAATGAAGCGTTGAATGCTCAAGGCGACAATGTGTTGATCAACTTGGCGTCTAACGAATACTTTAAAGCCGTGAAGCCGAAGAACTTGGATGGCCAAGTGATTACCCCTGTATTCAAAGACTGCAAGAACGGTCAGTACAAGGTGATCAGTTTCTACGCGAAGAAAGCGCGTGGCATGATGGCTCGCTACATCATCGAGAACAAGATCGACTCGGTTGAGGCGCTGACCCAGTTTGATACGGCGGGCTACTACTTCGTTGAAGAAGAGTCGAACGCGAAAGAGCTTGTCTTTAAGCGCGAAGAGCAAAACTAGTAGTCCTTGGCTAACGAGTAGCTCTCGGTTTTAGCCTGTAGTTAATATTAGAGACCGAGACAGGCCAGATAGAGAAAAGCCCCATGCAGCGAACTGCATGGGGCTTTTTTATTGAATCGTTGAAGCTGGTAGATTACTTCTTCTTTGCTGCTTTCTTTTTCTTCGCGATTTTTTTCTTCTTCGCGATTTTTTGTTTCTCTACCGCTTTCTTATCTTCTTTCTTCGGCTTCTTCTTCTTAGTCACGGCCGCTTTCTTATGCGTAGGGCGCATGCCTTCAATAAAGCGTTCTTTGATTGGTTCGTCTGTGTAACGAGCCACACGCTCAATCATTAGTTGATCGTGCGCTTCAATGATAGAAACCGCGTTACCTTTTTTACCAGCACGAGCCGTACGGCCAATACGGTGTAGGTATACGTCAGCAGTACGTGGCATGTCGTAGTTGATTACGTGGCTTACGTCTGGAAGGTCGATACCACGAGCAGCAACGTCAGTCGCTAGTAGTACGTTTACAGAGCCGTCACGGAAACGAGCAATCGCGTTGTTACGACGATCTTGAGGCATTTCACCTTGGATCCACGCACATGGGATTTGCGCGCTTTCAAGTTGAGCTCGTAGATCACCTAGACGATCACGCGTCTTCAAGAATACGATGCTGCGCTCAGCTTGCTCTGTGATGACGTGCTTTAGGATGTTCAGCTTGTGCTCTGCTGTGTCTGCACGGTGGTACCACTGAGTGATCTTCTTACGCTCACGAAGTGATGATTTCGCATCGATCTCCGCTGGGTTTTTCAGTAGATCTTCAGTGAAGCCTTCAATGCCTTTACCTTCTAGCGTTGCTGAGAACAGTAAAGTTTGTTTACGCCAGCGACACTCTGCAGACAGACGGTCAACAACAGGACCAAAGCCCATGTCTAGCATGCGGTCGGCTTCATCTAGAACCAGCCATTCAATCGCACGACAGTCAAAACGCTCGCCTTCAATGTATTCCATCAAACGGCCAGGTGTTGCTACTACGATATCTTGAGTGGTACTTAAGATATCTGCGTGCTCTTGGTACATAACACCGCCCGTGATCGTGAAGATATTTAGGCTGGTGTATTTAGCAAGCTCACGTGCTTGTTCGGTGATCTGCATTGCTAGCTCACGCGTTGGCGTCAGGATAAGCATACGTGCAGGGCCAGATTTTTTACGTGGGAAATCCAGTAGGTATTGCAGTGCTGGCAATACAAATGATGCTGTTTTACCAGTACCTGTTGGCGCAGAAGCCAAAACGTCTCTTCCATCTAACGCTTGTGGGATTGCTTCAGCTTGTATCTGTGTTGGACGTTCGTAGCCCATTTCGTCAATTGCTTTAAGCAGCTCTTGGTTTAGATCGAGTTCTGCAAAGGTTCTGATCACTGTTGTTTCTCCACAAGCAATAAATGTTTCTGCCTCAAAAAGCAGACGATAAAAAAGAGTAGTCGGACATTATAGAAGCATTAGTGATTAGGATCACATGGTATTTGCTACATCTTGAGATAAAAATCTTTAGTGAGCGCAATAAATGCTTCGCTATAACCACCTTGATGGTGAATTGTAAGCGATTCACGCTGCAAATCTTGCTCGCAAGCAGGATCTTTAGATAACTCGAATAAAATTCGGCTAGCTGGCTTTTTATCTGTTGTTTTTACATCAAGGCGTTTTGCTAGATACCAACCACATTGCTCGGCAAGCTTGATAAAACCTTCCCCCTCAGGCGTCGGTAGGATGAAACTGGCAGTCGCGGCGTCGGTTGTTATCTCGAAACAACGCTGGGCAAGCGCTAAATGATCCAAGCTGTCGGTGTGCCTGGCGGTGGCTCTTTGGCTTTGCTGCGCCTGTTCTCCAGAGTTGAAGTAGGGCGGGTTACAGATGATCGCATCAAACCTTTGTGGAAAGTCGGCTGTTAACACGCTGCCGTGATCAAGGGAGATACGATTTTGCCAAGGCGACTGTTCAATATTGACAGTGGCAGCATCAATAGCGTGTTGATCAATATCTATCGCAGAGATTGAAGCATCTTCAAAACGCTGCGCAGCCATCAAAGCCAGCAGACCTGTCCCGGTTCCAATATCGAGTACACATGATCTTTGTGGCAGGCTTACCCACGCGCCAAGTAATACGCCATCGGTACTGACTGGCATACCGCTTTTCCCGCCGTAAATTGAGAATTGCTTAAAATTGAAGCTTTTAGTTTGCACTGTTTTGTCTTTCATTAATGTTCTGAGTATCGAGATATTTTAAGTGATTAGCTCTAATGTTAACCGCTTGTATGAGTTAATGTTCTGCTTGAAAAAATATTGTTGTGCATTATGGTTAGTTTATAATTGTGGCTATTTTTCTATAGCTAGTGGAATCCACTGCTTTTTGTTCTCATATGCAAATTTATATGGTGTTTTTGTGTGGTGACTTGCAGCTAGCCAGTTGTTTCGTCATTATGCGCGACTATTTTATAGATTGATTGGCAGCTTTGAGCTGTAACATTCATGTAAGCACAACATAAATTCATAAATATAATTAAGGATTATCTGTGAAACAGAGTCTAAAACTAACAGATATAATGGCATTGGGCTTTATGCTTTTTGCGTTTTTCTTGGGTGCGGGTAACATCATCTTCCCACCTCTAGCTGGCCAATTAGCCGGTGATCACTTCCTTCCAGCGATGTCTGGTTTTCTGCTGACTGCCGTTGGTCTGCCGTTAATCACTATCGTCGCGGTCGCAGTGGCTGGTGGCTCTTGGGGTCACTTAACTAAAGATCTTCCTAAGAAAGCAGCAACCATCATGGCTGTACTGATCTTTATCATTATCGGTCCTGCATTTGCTGCACCGCGTACTGGCCTTGTTGCCTATGAGATGGCGGTGAAACCGTTCTTCATCGATGCCTCTCAAGCTCACCTAACTCTCTTTTCGATTGCATTTTTTGCAGTAGCGATGTTCTTCTCATGGTCGCAAGGTAAGCTTATTGACGTCATTGGTAAGGTGCTAACACCTGCACTGTTCGTTGGTTTGGTTGTGCTGGCGATTGCTGTATTCGTTAACCCTCAAGGCGATATTCTTGCGGCTCACGGTGAGTACATCACTCAACCACTAACCAAAGGTTTCCTTGAAGGCTACAACACCATGGATACTTTTGCTTCTTTGATGTTTGGTATGCTGATTGTTGATGCGATTCGTAGCAAGGGCATTACTGACCGTGCAGCGACGACTAAGTACCTAATTAGCGCGGGTTGTATTGCCGCAGCGGGTCTGGCGTTTGTTTACATCTCTCTATTTTTCCTAGGTGCAACAAGTGCAACAGTCGCAGCTGGTGCAGACAATGGCGGTGCTATTTTAAGCCTATACGTTCAATCGTTGTTTGGTCCTTCTGGTCAGCTAGTGCTTTCTGTGATCGTACTATTAGCATGTCTAACTACGGCGATTGGCCTTGTGTCAGCATGTTCTGATTACTTCAGCTCGCTAACGCCTCTGTCTTACAAGACTTGGGTAATCATCAATGGTGTAGCTTGTGCAACCGTTGCGAACGTTGGTCTTTCTCAACTGATTTCTCTGTCTGTTCCAGTACTGTTTGCACTGTACCCAGTCGCTATCGCGTTGGTTGCTCTGACATTCTTACGTAGCCGTTTCCCTAATCCAAAAGCGGCTTACCGCGTAGTGGTATTAGTGTCACTGCTGTTTGCTCTTATTGATGGCGCTAAAGTAGCGGGTGTAGACGTGTCTGCACTTAAGATGCTGCCACTGTTTGAGATCGGTATGGGTTGGTTGCTTCCAACAACGGCTGCAATCATCTGTATGTTCTTTGTTGGCAAGTCAACAGAACAAGAGATGGCTGAAGAGACTGTTTAATCTTCCGTTGAGATTAGATTGTCCTTCGAGATGAAATAGAAAAGGCCTCATTACTTCGCAGTAATGAGGCCTTTTTGTATTCTGTGGTCTTTTTATATCCAGCTAGTTACTTGGTTAGCTACTTAGCCGGGAGTACTTCTGTTTGGTTATAGCTTTTCGCTGTACTCAACCAGTACTTGCTCAACCCAGCTTGCGATACGGTCGTCGCTTAGCTCGTATTGTGAATCTTCATCAAGCGCCAAACCAACGAATTGAGATTTGTCTTCGGTTAACGCTTTAGACGCTTCGAACTCGTAGCTGTCATCGTTTGGCCAGAAGCCAACAAACTCTGCACCCGCGGTTTTCAGTTCATCATGCAATAGACCCATCGCATCTAGGAACCATTCGCCGTAGCCTTCTTGGTCACCCAAACCAAACAGAGCCACAACCTTGCCTTTCATAGGCGTGGTTGCGATGTCTTCCCACAGTTCATTCCAATCTTCTTGGATTTCACCGAAGTCCCAAGTCGAGATGCCCAGCAATAAAAGGTCGTAGTCCGCCATCAATGAAAGAGGGCTTTCTTTCACGTTATGGATATCAACTAGGTCTTCACCAATAATGCCGCGAATTTTCTCTGCTGCCATTTCTGTGTAGCAGGTGGTTGAGCCGTAAAATAATCCAATTTTCATAGCAAACGTTCGATTTTAATTTCAGATGGCGAATTCTAACCATAAATCGACTTCGATTGCAGCGATTATCCGCTCAAGTCGTAATTTTTATGGCATTCATATTTGCTCTGGCATACTCTCAAAACAGTTTCCAATATTGTGAGTAACACTATGCAGTCGCCTCAAGGGCAGAGCGCAGACCACGGTCTCGTTGAGCAGTTTTTAGATGCTATGTGGATGGAGCGAGGATTATCGGAGAATACGCTTGTCTCGTACCGTACCGATTTGTCCAAGTTATTAGCGTGGATGGAAAAGAACAATTACCGCCTCGACTTCATTAGCCTTTCAGGTTTACAGGATTATCAAGGCTGGTTAGCCGACGCCGATTTTAAGCAGACCTCTCGTGCCCGTATGTTGTCGGCGATTCGTCGCTTGTTCCAATATTTGCACCGCGAGAAAATCAGAGGCGATGATCCAAGTGCCTTGTTGATCAGCCCGAAGCTGCCGCAACGCTTGCCGAAAGATTTGAGCGAAGAACAGGTTGATGCTTTGCTCGATGCGCCAGATCCGAACGATCCGATTGAGCTTCGCGATAAGGCGATGCTTGAGTTACTCTATGCAACCGGTTTGCGTGTGACAGAACTGGTTAGCTTGACGATGGAAAACATCAGCCTAAGACAGGGCGTGGTGCGTGTTATTGGTAAGGGTGGCAAAGAGCGCTTAGTACCAATGGGCGAAAATGCGGTGGATTGGATAGAGACTTTTATTGAACAGGGTCGTCCACATCTACTTGGCGAAAACAGTTCTGATGTGGTTTTTCCGAGTAAACGCGCCAAGCAAATGACCCGTCAGACGTTCTGGTATCGTATTAAGCACTACTCGGTCGTCGCTGGTATCGACACAGAATTGTTGTCACCACACGTATTGAGACACGCTTTTGCGACGCATTTACTGAACTATGGCGCAGATCTCAGGGTCGTACAGATGTTACTTGGGCATAGTGACTTATCGACTACCCAAATTTATACTCACGTGGCGACTGAAAGGCTCAAGCAAATTCATGCGCAGCATCACCCACGTGCTTAGATCCATTTATTTTTAAGGTGAACTTAATGAGCGTATTACGCCGTCTTCCTCTACTAGCGCTTCCTCTTATGATTACTGCATGTAATGCATCAGAAGCGAAAGTAGAAACAACATCAACAGCCGTAGAAGCTGCTCCAGCTCAAGCTATTGATACAGCTGCGTTAACTAAGCGTTTTGAAAAAATCGGTATTAAGGTCGATAAGATTGTTCCTTCGGATATCGATGGTTTGTTAGAAGTTCAAACCAACAGCGGCATTATCTTTTCTTCTCCAGAGGGCGATCACTTTCTAGCCGGTACACTTTACTCTTTAGATGAAAACGGTAAGTTCAGTGATGTTTTGGCTGAGCGTCAAGCTCCGCTGAATGCTGAAAAAGTCGCGGCGATGTCGGATACGGTTATTGAATACAAAGCCGATAACGAAAAGTATGTTGTGACGGTATTTACTGACATTACGTGTGGCTACTGTGTTCGTCTGCACAGCCAAATGCAGGGCTACAACGATCTGGGTATTACCGTTCGTTACATCGCTTACCCACGCCAAGGTGCGACAGGGCAAGTTGCCGATCAAATGGCAGCAATCTGGGCTTCAGATGATCCAAAAACAGCGATGCATGACGCTAAAGTAAACCGTCAAATGCCAGCGTCTGGTAAAGATCTAGCAGAGCAAAAGCAGATCATTGCTAAACAGTACCAATTAGGTCGTGAGCTTGGCATCAATGGCACACCGGCTATCGTGCTAGCAAGTGGTGAGTTGGTGAGTGGTTACTTACCGCCAGCACAACTTCTTCAACGTTTAGAGCAATAATCTCGTTTTCTGTATTGCCAATTTATCCCCCATGTTTTTGATTTAAGGAGTGGCCTGATGGATATCGGGCCCATTTTTATATGATAGAGATCCAACGCCGTCCTGAGGTCGACATTTCAGTCTTACCTGCTCACTTACCTGACTTGTTAAAGCGCATTTATGTGAGTCGTGGAATCGACAGTGCCGACCAACTAGAGACAGCAGCGAAAGGCTTGCACTCTTATCAAAAACTGGGCGGCATTGATGCTGCGGTTGAGCTGTTGTTCAAAGCTATTCAGCAGCAAAAACGCATCATCATTGTTGGTGACTTTGATGCCGATGGCGCGACCAGCTCGGCGCTGTCTGTTTTAGCGTTACGTATGCTCGGCAGCTCTAACGTCGACTATCTGGTACCAAACCGTTTTGAAGATGGTTATGGCTTGAGCCCTGAGGTTGTTGAACAGGCAATCGAGCTTGGTGCTGAAGTGATCATGACGGTCGACAACGGTGTATCTTCAATTGAAGGTGTTCGCTTTGCTAAAGAGAAAGGGCTAGAGGTTCTGGTTACCGATCATCACTTGCCGGGCAATGAACTGCCAATGGTCGATGCTATGGTTAACCCAAACCTTGAAAGTTGTGCTTTTCCTTCGAAAGCCCTAGCGGGGGTTGGTGTCGCTTTTTACCTGATGATGGCATTGTGTGTTCACATGCGTAAATTGGGTTGGTTTGCAGAGCGCGGCATGACAGAACCTAAGTTGATGGAACTGATTGACCTTGTGGCGCTGGGTACGGTTGCCGACGTGGTTCCACTCGATGAAAACAACCGAATTTTAGTTCATCAAGGTTTGCAACGTATTCGTGCGGGTAAAGCTCGTCCGGGCATTCAAGCCTTGATCGAAATTGCTAAGCGAGACGCTAAGCGTTTGGTGGCGTCTGACTTTGGCTTTGCTCTTGGTCCTCGTATCAATGCAGCTGGTCGATTAGACGACATGTCTTTTGGTGTTGAGCTGCTAATGAGTAACAACATCCATGCGGCTCGTCGAATGGCGAGTGAGTTAGATGGCTTGAACCAAACACGTAAAGAGATCGAAGAGGGTATGAAGCAAGAAGCGATGGCTTTTTGTGAGCGCCTTGAATTTGGTAAAGACGACCTACCTTCTGGCTTGGCACTATTCCAACGTGATTGGCACCAAGGTGTGATTGGTATTTTGGCTTCGCGTATCAAAGACAAATACCACCGCCCAGTGATTGCGTTTGCAGATGGCGGCGAAGGCAGTATCAAAGGTTCATGTCGTTCAATTCCGGGTCTGCACATGCGTGATGCATTGGACCGAATTGATACTCAAAACCCTGGCTTGATTCTTAAATTTGGTGGCCACGCAATGGCGGCTGGTTTAACCATCATGGAAAAGGACTTTGAACGCTTCAGCAAGCTGTTCAATGATGTGGTGAAGAATGAACTTGGAGAAACAGTACTGAAGGGCATTATCTTGTCTGATGGTGAGCTGTTACCAGAAGAGTTCTCGATGCACACCGCTGAAACGCTGCGTTCAGGTGGCCCGTGGGGACAAGCTTTCCCTGAGCCAATCTTCGATGGTGAGTTTAAAGTGCTGCACCAAAAGCTGGTGGGTGAAAAGCACCTTAAGCTGATGCTTGAGCCGCTCTACAAAGGCCACCCAACCAATGTGATGATTGACGGTATTGCCTTTAACGTCGACCTACGTCGCTGGCCTGATGCATCAGTAAAAACCGTTCATCTTGCATTTAAGCTCGATATCAACGAATTTCGCGGCAACCAATCGTTGCAGCTGATGATTGATCATATCGAAGCCAAATAGTGATTTTGGGCTCAATAATGCTCATCATATAGTGCCAAATTCAACAAGCTCTGTTCAAAAACAGGGCTTGTTTTCCTTCCTGCCCTTACAAAATTTACGTGTTTTTTATGCCTGTCAATTTTATATCCCATTAAGTTGTTGAATCTTGGTTCACCACTCTAAAAAATTCTGTATCTCCGTCACACTTTTGAGTACAATTCTTCGGTTAAATTCTACTCATAAATGATGAGCTAAAATGTTTGAAATCAATCCTATAAAAAACCGTCTGCAGGATGTGTCTGAGCGCACAAATATCCTGAGGGGGTATCTTTGACTATGACGCTAAGAAAGAGCGTCTAGAAGAAGTAAACGCAGAATTAGAACAACCGGATGTATGGAACGAACCTGAGCGTGCTCAAGCGCTAGGTAAAGAACGTTCTGCATTGGAAGCGGTAGTAGAAACAATCGACCAACTTGACCAGGGCGTTGAGGATGTTGATGGCCTATTAGAGCTTGCGGTTGAAGAAGAAGATCAAGAAACGTTCGATGAAATTGAACCAGAACTGGCCGAGCTTGAAGCTAAGCTAGAGAAGCTGGAATTCCGTCGTATGTTCTCTGGTGATCACGATGCATCAGATTGCTACATCGATTTACAGTCAGGTTCGGGCGGTACAGAAGCTCAAGACTGGACTTCAATGATGTTGCGCATGTACTTACGTTGGGCAGATTCGAAAGGCTTCAAGACTGAAGTTATCGAAGTGTCGGATGGTGATGTTGCTGGCCTTAAAGGCGCAACGGTACGTATTTCTGGTGAGTATGCTTACGGTTGGTTACGCACAGAGACTGGTGTTCACCGTCTAGTTCGTAAGTCACCATTTGATTCAAGTGGTCGTCGTCATACTTCATTTGCATCTGCGTTTATCTATCCTGAGATTGATGACAACATTACGATCGACATTAATCCTTCTGACCTACGTATTGACGTATACCGTGCCTCTGGCGCTGGTGGTCAGCACGTAAACACCACGGAATCAGCGGTACGTATTACTCACGTTCCGACTAACACTGTGGTTCAGTGTCAGAATGACCGTTCGCAGCATAAGAACAAAGATCAAGCGATGAAGCAGCTACGTGCTAAGCTTTTTGAACTTGAGATTCAAAAACAAAATGCTGAAAAACAAGCGAGCGAAGAGACGAAATCAGACATCGGTTGGGGCAGTCAAATCCGCTCTTACGTGCTGGATGATTCTCGTATCAAAGATTTACGCACCGGCATCGAAAACCGTAATACTCAAGCGGTTCTTGACGGTGACTTAGACAAGTTTATTGAAGCTAGCCTGAAATCAGGTCTGTAAGCTTTATCAACTATTAAGCTTTACCAATAATATTGGTAAAAATGCCTATATTTACAAAAATATAGCGGTCCAAATTTTAAAAGCAGGGTACATCTCTAATGACTGATGCTGTTCAAAACGAAAACGCACAAGAAGCTTCTTCACCTGAAGAGAACAAACTAATCGCTGAGCGCCGCAGCAAGCTGGATCACATCCGCCAAAACTGCAAAGCTAACGGTCACCCAAATGACTTCCGTCGTGAGCACCTAGCTGGCGATCTTCAAGCGGAATTCGGTGAGAAGACTAAGGAAGAGCTAGAAGAGCTTAACCACATCGTTGCGATCGCTGGTCGTGTTATGGCGAAGCGTGGTCCATTCCTTGCGATTCAAGAAACTTCTGGTCGTATCCAAGCATACGCAGCGAAAGACGTTCAAAAAGTACTGAAAGAGAAGTACCAAGGCCTAGATATCGGTGACATCATCGGTGTTAAAGGTGCGCTTCACAAATCAGGTAAAGGCGACCTTTACGTGAACATGGAAGAGTTTGAATTGCTGACTAAAGCACTTCGTCCTCTACCAGAGAAGTTCCACGGTCTAACTGACCAAGAGATGCGTTACCGTCAGCGTTACGTTGACCTAATCGTGAACGAAGATTCTCGTAATGCATTCATCGTGCGTTCTAAGCTTGTATCTTCAATCCGTAACTTCATGAGCGCGAAAGGCTACCTAGAAGTTGAAACGCCAATGATGCACGTGATCCCGGGTGGCGCAACTGCACGTCCGTTCATCACTCATCACAATGCACTAGACATCGACATGTACCTACGTGTTGCACCAGAGCTTTACCTTAAGCGTCTAGTGGTGGGTGGTTTTGACCGTGTATTCGAGATCAACCGTAACTTCCGTAACGAAGGTCTATCTCCACGTCACAACCCAGAATTCACAATGATGGAATTCTACCAAGCGTACTCTGACTACAAAGACCTTATGGATCTGACAGAAGAGATGCTAAGCACGGCAGCAATGGACGTTCTTGGTTCTACTTCTATGCCTTACGGTGACGAAACGGTTGAGTTCGGTGGCACTTACGCTCGCATGAGCATGTTCGATGCAATCAAACACTACAACCCTGAGCACGCTGAGATTCAAGCGCTAACAGAAGCAGACCTACAAGACCGTGAAAAGATGGTTGCTATCGCAAAATCTGTACACGTAGACGTAGAAACGTTCTGGACATGTGGTCAGCTTCTAGAAGAGATCTTTGGTGAAACGGCTGAGCCTCAGCTAATTCAACCAACGTTCATCACTGGCTACCCAGCGGACATCTCTCCTCTAGCTCGTCGTAGCGATGACAACCCGTTCTTCACAGACCGTTTTGAGTTCTTCATCGGTGGCCGTGAAGTTGCGAATGGTTTCTCTGAGCTTAACGATGCACAAGACCAAGACGAGCGTTTCAAAGCGCAAGTTAACGCGAAAGACGCGGGTGATGACGAAGCGATGTACTACGATGCAGACTACATTACTGCACTAGAGCACGGCCTACCGCCAACAGCGGGTCAAGGCATCGGTATCGACCGTCTAGCAATGCTATTTACAAACACGCACACAATCCGTGACGTGATCTTGTTCCCGGCAATGCGTCCACAGGCGTAATTCTCGCTTATAGGGCGTAACAGCCTATGTAATTAAAAAGCCACCTTCGGGTGGCTTTTTCTGTTTTGGGGCTTCAAAACCTAGTCTGTACCGCACTCTTGATTCGAAAAATCGTTATTTCTGACATAGTCTTACTATTGAGACATAAAATCTAAGATAGTCTCACTACTATACGTCTCTGCGCTGAATACGCTCTCGCGGCATTTTGTCGAACGATGAAGCAGTGACTCGTATTAGTCTGATTTAAATAAAAATAGAATAAGGAAGAAGGATGGGAACTCAATTTAAGATGGATTCCTTACCAGGTTCTCTTATCGTCGTTGGTGGTGCGTACGAACCCTGGTTATCAGTGTTAGAACAAGTGGGTTGGCAGTGTACCCAGTGTGCAGATTTACGAAAAGCCGATGCCTTGATTGCTGATATTGGCCCATGTATTGGTATTGTCGATCTTAGTCATGATGAGTTCAGTCTCAACGGTATTGCTAACCTTGTGAGCAATAACAAGCAGGTGAGATGGCTCGCCTTTATCCGTGAATCTCAATTAAGCTCTGATACGATCTGCCAGTTTATCGTCAACTTCTGTATCGACTTTTTCACGGCACCAATCCCAGATGCTCAATTGCTGAGTACCATTGGTCACCAACTGGGTATGCTTAAGCTTGAGCAGAAGGTATGGCCAAACTACGGCATCAATAACAACATGGGACTGCTAGGCGATTCTGTGGCCGTGAAGCGCTTGAGAGACCAAGTAAAGCGTATTGGGCCGACTGATGTCAGTATCTTGATTTATGGCGAGAGTGGGGCTGGTAAAGAGACGATTGCACGCTCGATTCATCAAAATTCGTCGCGAGCACAGAAACCATTTTTAACGGTTAACTGTCGTGCCTTGTCTGAAATGAGAATAGAGGCCGAGGTGTTTGGTATATCAGCACAGTCAGCGACTGCGCCTTGTATGTTGGAAGAAGCCGATGGCGGAACCATCTTGCTTAATGATGTTTTAGCGATGCCACGCAATCAACAACTGAACCTGTTGCGCTTTCTACAAGAAGGTAAGATTGAAACTGCGAATGGACCTAAATCTGTCGATGTGCGTATTCTGGCCGCGAACTCCTCTGATATCGAGAAGGCGTTGATCGAGGGCGACTTCAATGAAGAGCTTTATCACTATATCAATGTTCTGCGTATTCATGTTCCAAGCTTAAAAGAACGTGTGAGCGATATTTCAGTACTGGCGAATCATTTTCTGCGTGAGTACTCGAAAGAGTTTAATGCTCAAGCGAAGAGCTTCTCAGACGATGCTATCCGTTCGATGAATCGATACCATTGGCCTGGAAATGTGCGTGAGCTGATGAATCAGATTAAGCGTGTTGTGTTGATGTCTGATGCTGTGATCATTGAGGATCACCAACTGGATTTACCAAAACAGAATGATGAACGCCGAAGCTTGAAGAGTATTCGAGAGCGCTCAGAGCGCGATGCGTTACTGATTGTATTGGAATCTTACGGTGGTCAGGTTTCATTGGCGGCTAAGGAGCTCGGTGTATCACGAGCGACGATGTACCGCTTGCTGAATAAACACAGCCTAATCTCTGAAGGTGTTGTTTAGACTCTTCTCTACATGACTTTATTCAGTCACCGTAAATTAAAGGCCACGTATCTACGTGGCTTTTTTGTTTCTGAAGGGTAGTCCGTTGTTTTCTAGTTAGACCCTAAGAGAGATATGCTGTGATTTTATATAATCATAGTGAATATGTTATATGTAAATGAATATGCAACTAATATTTTAGGCGAATGCATTGTTTTAAAAATGTTAATCAATTAGCGGTTGAATAATATACTCACTTGGTTAGACTTTAACCGTTAAAGCAACGATTTAACAAAGACTTGTCTGCTTTTACTTCCCCATTTTTTTTGGATTTTTTAGTTAGCTTGGAGGCGCAAATGAAACATTTCGATTTTATACAGCATATTTGCGCGTCGTTTGATCCGTGTACTGACATGGTGACTGATATGTCACTCACATCAGCCATAGCCGATCGAAACACCCAAGATAAACCTAACTAATAGATCCGTACCCTTATTTGGCTGCGGAAAAATAGCAGCTAAGTGAGAAGCCCTCATACTATCTAACACGCTATTTTTCCTCAGTTGATTCAACAACTGGAGAGTTATTATGCGTCACTCAGTATATTTAAAATTAGCAACAGTCCTTATCCGTGCCGATCTTCGTCGTGAAGAGCGCGAATGGCAACGAAAAGTTCGTCGTAGTTCATATGAGCTGCCATGGAACAATACTCACTTATTAAGAGATATTGGTCTTGAAGCTGACGGTCGACCGATTGGTTTTTCTGAACCAGAAGTCGTCACGATTGAACGTCGAGTACGTCACCTTCGTCGTGTCTTAAGTGCGCGAATACCGACGTAATCTGCGGGGTTGATAGCACCTTTCAACCCCTAAGATAATTAACAGTGATAGTTATGGCGTCGAAAGTGCAAACTTTTGAACTAGAACTGGCCAAAAAAGAGAAGCGCTTGCTTCTCTTTTTTGCTTTTTTAAGCCGAGATCTGTGCTTTTTTAAGTCGTTATCTAGTAAAGGAAAAGAGTTCTACTAAGCTTTATAGAGCAAGGGAGGACGGTTATGCAAAAGCATCAATTAGACATGTGGTTACATGGAGAGCACAAAGACTCGTATCAAACACCAAAGGTATACGTTATTGGCTGTTCCGATATCTCGGAATATCTATTAGCAGTGGAATATAAACACAAGCTAGAACCGGTAAAGCAAGACGGTGAGCCGCTTCACTTTGGATCCTTGGATCAAGTGAAAGAAGAGTTACTCCGGCTCGGCTTTGAAAAGGCGTATCTTCGCTTACACAACGCCTATGATGAGTTTGGTAATGAGCCAAGCCAAAGCTACTGTGATATTGAACTGGCGCTCAAACCTCATTAGAACTCGTTTCTTACTACCGACGGTTGATAACACACTGATCATCCTATCTTTGAAGTGCGTTAAGCGACCTATGCGTAGTGTGTCGTCAGCAATTTGTGGGTGAATTGAGTTCTTAGGTAAAAACCACGCGGTTTAGTCTTGATGGGCTTTCCACTTGCACCGTAGGCTTCCGTTAACACTCGGCTGTTGGCGGCTTTTGGTCGTAGATGCAGCGCTTCACCGTGCCTTGCTGTTATTTGTTCAACATTGCCTAACACGATCAATTCCATCAGTTCTTCCCAATCCCTTTTTAGAAGCTCGTTTTCAGCCTCGCTTGGTGTCCATAGCAAAGGGGATCCTACATGCCTCTCTGCTAGCGGGATCTCTCTTTCTCCCTCGACAGGGATCCACAACACCTTAGACAGCTTGTTTCGAACGTGGCTGGTTTCCCAAGTTATGCCTTGCACACCCATCAAAGGAGCAACACACACAAAGGTGGTTTCGAGTGGCTTGCCAGAGTAGCTAATCGGAATGCTTTTTAGCTCGATACCGAGCTTGGCAAAATCTTGTTCTGGCTTACTGCCTGCAGGTGCACCCAAGTGCCATTCCAATAGCTGCCCAACCCAGCCTTTATCACGCTTAAGGTCGTTTGGCATCACCATCTCAGCTTCGTCAGCGAGCTCTTGAAAGGTCATTCCGGCGATGGCATACGCGCGCTCTAACAGCTCTTGTTGTGTTTGTGGTTCTGGTTTCATAATAAAAGGCATGATCAAAAAAATGATTTTATCAGAAGTTATCACCAAATGACGACTGGTTAAGAAATGATCTCCTTGCGAGAGAAGGGATCAAACTCAGGGTTATCCACAGGACATAAAGGTAATTAATTGAAATATTAATTTAGTGGATAAATAAACAGGGGTTTATGGTGGATAAAATGCTTGCCAAATGGGGTTCAAAATGAATCTTTCACTTAGTAGTGTGGATAAACATCGGAGTGGTTGATCTTTAACCATGTCAGGTTTCTGAAAGATCTTTTACATTTCTAATGTTTTTTAAAACTAGAATGTTATTTTAATTTACTGATTTATATAATAATAAAATTATTTTGACTGATTTGTTGTTTTTGGTGTTGATGAATCTATGGATTAAAAAAAACGATTGCGGGTAATTCTTCACATAGTTATTCACAGAAAAGGTGAATAAATGTGGTCTATGTCTCACTATTGTGTGGGTAACTGGGATTTGAGCAAAACTTATCCATATTCCTAGTTATTATTCATAAATATAGCGCTTATCACGTCACTAAGTTTGCTCCGATTGGGGATATGTGGAAAAATCAGAGTAATTAAAAATTTAGATAGAGGTTGGCCAGTGATAGATGGCGATGGTTACCGATTAAATGTTGGTATTGTAATCTGTAACAACCATGGTCAGGTCTTCTGGGCTAAACGATACGGGCAACATTCATGGCAATTCCCTCAAGGGGGAATAGATGAAGGTGAGACTCCGGAACAGGCAATGTACCGCGAGTTGTATGAAGAGGTTGGCCTTACTAAAAAGGATGTAAAGATCGTCGCGACAAGTCGTCATTGGTTACGCTACAAGCTACCCAAACGACTGGTTCGGTGGGATTCTAAACCTGTCTGTATTGGACAAAAACAGAAGTGGTTCCTTTTGCGCTTAGATTGCGATGAATCGCATATCAATATGCAGCGTGGAAGTACACCTGAGTTTGATGGTTGGCGTTGGGTGAGTTACTGGTACCCAGTTCGACAAGTTGTTTCTTTCAAGCGAGATGTTTACCGTCGAGCGATGAAAGAGTTCGCATCTTTAGCAATGCCGTTTAAAGAGCGAAAAATAAAAGGAAAGCGCAAATTGCGTAGAGGTTAAGCATGCTCAGTCAACTAAGGGAAATAGTTGAACACGTATCAAGAGTTGAAGATGTGTCAACGGCTCTTGATATTTTGGTTAAAGAGACATGCAGTGCGATGCAGACGGAATGTTGCACCGTGTATTTGGCAAATAATGATATGCAGCGCCTTGAGTTGATGGCAACTCAAGGCCTGATCTTCAAAGGCAATAGCATTCACATTGGTTTTGACGAAGGTCTGGTTGGCCTTGTTAAAAGAAGTGCTGAACCTATCAACCTTGCACAAGCGTCTGCTCACCCTGCTTATAAGTTTTTTCCAGAGCTTGGAGAAAACGTCTATCACTCTTTTCTCGGTACTCCGATTATCCACCGCAAGCAAGTGCTCGGTGTATTGGTCATTCAACAGAAGACCCCACGTTTATTTAGTGAGATGGAAGAATCCTTCCTTGTCACGCTCTCTGCACAACTTGCCGTTATTGTGGCGCACGCCCAAACTCAAGGCCATTGGCTGTTAGAGCAACAGAAGCTACCGGCTACTAAAGGTATTGCAGCTTCATCGGGCGTGGCGATTGGTGACTTATGGTGGGACAACACTCAGCCTGAACTCACCGATGTTTATCCTGCTTCGACGCTCAATATAGAGAGAGAGCATGAGTTGTTGGCGGTAGCGGTTGAAAACGCCCTCAATGACTTTAAGCGCATGCGAAAGCGCTTAGATAGCGAAATCAATAAAGATGCGTTGGCGATCTTTGACCTGTTTACTCACTTACTCAACGATCCTATGCTGCGTAAGGATCTAAAAAGCCAAATCCAGAAAGGCGATAAAGCCGATTGGGCACTAAGACAGGTTGTAGAGAGTTATTCTAATCGCTTTGCTCGTATGTCGGACGTGTATCTTCGTGAGAGAGCACAAGACATCCGAGAGCTCGGACAAAGGCTGCTGTATTTCCTCCACAACTCTGAACATGAACTTCGCACGTTAGAGAAGCCGATTATCCTAGTGGTTCGTGAGTTAACCGCTTCGGTATTAGCGTCTATTCCCAAAGAAAAGCTCTTAGCGGTGATTTCCTTGGAAGGGGCGGCGAACTCGCACGCAGCGATTTTATCTCGAGCGCTTGGCATACCTTCCGTCATGGGGGTAAACCTCAACCTAGCTCAAGCTAATGGCAAGCGAGCGATTGTTGATGGGTATAGCGGTGAGATCTTTATTGAGCCGACTAAAAGCCTGCTCAAAGAGTATCGAGGGCTGATTCTAGAAGAGAGTGAGCTCTCCTCTATGGTCAATCGCGAGCTGTACCTACCGGCAAAAACGCAAGACAACAAGCAAGTCGAGATTCTGCTTAATGCGGGTTTAAGTGCAGACACTAACATCGCTATCAACCAAGGCGTTGATGGCGTAGGGCTGTATCGAACTGAAATTTCTTTCTTGTTGCAGCAAAGATTCCCGTCAGAGGATGAACAATTCAAGCAGTATCGTTCTGTACTGGCAAGCTACCCAGAGAAACAAGTGGTGATGCGTACACTCGATATCGGTGGTGATAAGGCCTTACCGTATTTTCCTATCGAAGAGGACAATCCATTCCTTGGTTGGCGTGGTATTCGGTTTACGCTCGATCATCCTGACATCTTTATTATTCAGTTACGTGCCATGCTACGTGCGAGCTGTGAAAGCCATAACTTGAGTATTTTGCTGCCGATGATCTCTGGTGCACAGGAGTTGGATGACGCGCTACAGTTGATTGAACAAGCGTATGATGAAGTGCATGAGCTTGATAACCGAGTGCGTATGCCTCGCGTTGGTATCATGATTGAAGTGCCATCCATGCTGTACATACTGCCGCTGATTGCGCACAAGGTCGACTTTGTTTCAGTCGGTACCAACGACTTAACCCAATATTTATTAGCGGTTGATCGGAACAATTCACGAGTATCCGATGTCTATGAATCAATGCACCCTGCGGTGATCATGGTATTAAAACAAATTCATGATACTTGTAAGCAATATCAATTACCTGTTTGTATTTGTGGCGAGTTAGCCGGTGACCCGATGGGCGCGCTGCTATTGATTGGATTGGGGTATGAGACGTTAAGTATGAATACCTCGAATGTCGCAAGAACCAAATATTTGATTCGTCAATCGAACTTGGCTGAATTACAGGATTTGGCAAATAAGGCACTTTCAAAACCGTATGGTAGTGACATCTATAGTATGATGCTGAACTATTTCGAAGAGCGTGAATTTACAGGCTTCATTCGAGCAGGTAAAAAATAGGATTTAACGTGTCATATGAACTGATAGGCTTGTTAGCGGGCCTTGGTGCTATTGTTGGTGTTTTAGCAGGCTTGCTAGGCATTGGTGGTGGTTTGCTGGTTGTTCCTGCCTTACTGTTTTTGCTTCCTAAAGCGGGTATCCCCCAAGAGTTTGCGATGCAAATGGCATTGGCTACTTCGCTATCAACCATCATCGTTACGTCGGGATCGTCTGCGATTAACCATCTAAAGTTGGGTAACGTAGAGATGTTTGTCGTTAAATGGTTGATGCCAGGTGTGGTGATAGGTGGCTTCCTCGGCTCTTTCGTGGCCGATGTAATTCCAGCTCAATACTTACCAAAAGTCTTTGGTGTGATTGTTTTGGTGTTGGCGTTGCAAATGCTATTGTCGATTCGCTCCAAGAGCCAAAAATCGATGCCGGGTTCAGCTAAAACCGTGTTGTGTGGCGGCGGGATTGGTTTGGTATCAAGCTTAGCGGGCATTGGCGGTGGGTCTTTATCGGTACCTTTCCTTAACCATCACGGTGTGGAAATGCGTAAAGCCGTCGGCTCATCTTCGGTATGCGGTTGTGTTATCGCGATTTCGGGAATGCTAGGTTTTATTTGGCATGGATCTTCTGTCGATGATCTTCCTGCGTATAGCTTGGGTTATGTTTATCTACCGGCTTTGATCGCGATATCTTGTACCTCAGTTTTGACCACTCGAGTGGGTGCGAAACTGGCCACTCAATTGCCAACCCCTGTGCTGAAGAAATTCTTTGCGGTATTTTTAATGTTTATAGCAGCCACAATGCTGCTGTAGTGTCTTTTCTGTTAGTCATTGAGCTAACCGTTAATCAATTTAGATAGAGAGCCAAGTATGTCTCAGGGTTTTATCGAATTCCCAAATATCGATCCTGTTCTTATTGAACTAGGACCAATCTCAGTTCGTTGGTACGGCCTAATGTACCTTGTCGGTTTTATGTTTGCTCTTTGGTTAGCAAATCGCCGAGCTGATCAACCGGGTAGTGGTTGGACTCGAGAGCAAGTATCAGACTTACTGTTTGCTGGCTTTCTAGGTGTGGTGTTGGGTGGTCGTATTGGCTACGTACTTTTCTACAACTTTGACCTTTTCCTAGCAGACCCACTGTACCTATTTAAGGTATGGACTGGCGGTATGTCTTTCCACGGTGGCTTGCTGGGTGTTATCACCGCAATGTTCTGGTATGCGAAAAAGAATGGTCGCACCTTCTTTGGCGTGGCAGACATGATTGCACCACTCGTCCCATTTGGTTTAGGTATGGGCCGTCTAGGTAACTTCATGAACAGCGAGCTTTGGGGCCGTGTGACTGATGTGCCATGGGCGATTGTGTTCCCTAACGGTGGTCCACTTCCTCGTCACCCATCTCAACTTTACGAGATGGCGCTTGAAGGTATCGTGCTGTTCTTCATCTTGAACTGGTTTATCAAAAAGCCGCGTCCTCTTGGTTCTGTATCAGGGTTATTCCTAGCTGGATATGGTACATTCCGCTTCTTAGTAGAATACGTACGTGAACCTGATGCTCACCTAGGTTTGTTCGGTGGATTTATCTCTATGGGACAAATTTTGTCACTGCCAATGGTTATCATCGGTGTGCTGATGATGGTGTGGGCATACAAGCGTGGTCACTACAAAGACGAATTACCACAACAAACGAAGTAAGGAATTGGTGTGAAACAGTATTTAGATCTCTGTCAGCGTATCGTTGATGACGGTACTTGGATTGAAAATGAACGCACGGGCAAGCGTTGCCTAACCGTGATCAATGCTGACCTTGAATATGATGTTGGTAATAACCAATTCCCACTGGTAACAACGCGTAAGAGTTTTTGGAAAGCCGCAGTTGCTGAATTGCTTGGCTATATCCGTGGTTACGACAATGCTGAAGATTTTCGTAAGCTAGGGACTAAAACTTGGGATGCGAATTCTAACCTGAATGAAGCATGGCTGAATAACCCTTACCGCAAGGGTGAAGATGACATGGGCCGTGTTTATGGCGTTCAAGGACGTGCATGGGCAAAACCTGACGGCGGTCATATCGACCAACTGAAGAAGATTGTTGATGATCTAACTAACGGTATTGATGACCGCGGCGAGATCTTAAACTTCTACAACCCAGGTGAGTTCCACATGGGATGTTTGCGTCCGTGTATGTACAGCCATCACTTCTCACTACTTGGTGATACTCTGTACCTAAACAGCACTCAGCGCTCTTGCGATGTACCCCTAGGCCTGAACTTCAACATGGTTCAAGTGTATGTCTTCCTAGCTATCATGGCGCAAATCACGGGTAAGAAAGCTGGCGTGGCTTACCATAAGCTAGTAAATGCTCATATTTACGAAGATCAACTTGCACCTATGCGTGATATCCAGTTAAAGCGTGAGCCGTTAGCTGGCCCAACATTCCATATCAATCCTCAGATTAAGTCTCTAGAAGATTTGGAAACATGGGTAACGATGGATGACTTCTGGGTTGAAGGTTACGAATGCCACGAAGCGATTAAGTACCCATTCTCGGTTTAATCTCACTCGCTTTGTTTGATTGAAAGGCTGCCTCTGTGCAGCCTTTTTTGTATCTAAGTTACAGTGACGAGTAATCGAGATTCGAAGAGCAGAGAAATCATATGCTGTGTGATGCTTTATGTTACGTATCCGCCCCATGAACCCACGGGGCGACTTGTCAGTGTTTGAAGTTCCAAGGCA
>NZ_JBFSSD010000034.1:0-60016 GCF_041466145.1 Vibrio sp. 10N.239.312.D08
GTAGAGGACTTTCACCTCCTAGATCAACGCCATGCTCGGCGCACCATAAAAAAGCACCATCCAAAGGATAGTGCTTTAAAATGATTTTAGTTTTTTGAGACGAAGCTATTTGGCTTTAGTTCAAGGAAGGGGCGCGGAGCATACGAATGTATGTGAGCACCTCTGACACAGAAATTAAGCCAAAGAGCGAAGTATCAAAGAGACTAAACGTCTAGGTTTGCTACTTTCAGTGCATTCTCTTCGATGAAGTTACGACGAGGTTCAACTTGGTCACCCATTAGCGTCGTAAACAACAAATCAGCACCAACAGCGTCTTCAATTGTTACTTGCATCATACGGCGAGTTTCAGGATCCATCGTGGTTTCCCAAAGTTGATCAGGGTTCATCTCACCTAGACCTTTGTATCGCTGTAGGCTTAGACCACGACGAGACTCTTTCACTAACCAGTTCAGAGCATCAACGAAGCTAGAAACTTCTTGAGTACGCTCACCACGCTTAATGTAAGCGCCTTCTTCAATCAAGCCATCAAGAGCTTCAGAAAGATCCGCTAGCTTACCAAACTCTTTAGAGTTAATAAGATCGATGCTTAGTAGGTGTTCATGAGTCACACCATGAGTACGAACCACAATCTTAGGAACGCTTAAGCCTAGCTCTTCGTGTTTTTCAACTTCAAGGCTGTATTGGCTTGCACCTACTTCTTTCGCGTTTAGCTGTTCAACAAGCTGCTTACCCCAAGCTTCAACTGCCGCGTCATCATGACACTGCTCGGCCGTTAGACGAGGAACGTAAATCAGTTCGTGAACCAATGCGCGTGGGTAACGGCGGCTCATACGATCAACAAGCTTGATGCCTGCATTGTATTGCTGAACAAGCTTCTCTAAACCTTCACCTGCAAATGCTGGCGCTTCAGGGTTTACGTGCAGTTCTGCGTTGTCTAAAGCCAAAGATACTTGATACTGGTTCATCGCATCTTCATCTTTAATGTACTGCTCTTGCTTACCTTTCTTCACTTTGTAAAGTGGCGGTTGAGCAATGTAGATGTAGCCACGTTCAATCAGCTCTGGCATTTGACGGTAGAAGAACGTCAGTAGCAGGGTACGGATGTGAGAACCATCGACATCGGCATCGGTCATGATGATGATGTTGTGGTAACGCAGTTTATCTGGGTTGTATTCGTCACGACCAATACCACAACCAAGAGCGGTGATTAGCGTTGCTACTTCTTGAGAAGACAGCATTTTATCGAAACGTGCTTTCTCTACGTTAAGGATTTTACCTTTCAGCGGTAGGATTGCTTGGTTCTTACGGTTACGCCCCTGCTTAGCTGAACCGCCAGCAGAGTCTCCTTCCACAATATATAGTTCAGACAGTGCAGGATCTTTTTCCTGACAGTCAGCAAGCTTACCAGGAAGACCCGCTAAATCTAATGCGCCTTTACGACGAGTCATTTCACGAGCTTTACGCGCTGCATCACGAGCACGTGCTGCATCAATAATTTTAGAACAAACTGTTTTCGCTTCACCTGGGTTCTCAATAAGGAACTCAGACAACTTCTCACCCATTGTAGATTCAACGGCAGACTTCACTTCTGAAGAAACCAGCTTATCTTTAGTTTGGCTTGAGAACTTAGGATCAGGCACTTTAACAGAAACAATCGCCGTCAGACCTTCACGAGCATCATCACCAGAGGTCGCAGTCTTCGCTTTCTTAGAGAAGCCTTCCTTGTCCATGAAGCTGTTCAGAGTACGCGTTAGCGCCGCACGGAAACCTGCTAAGTGAGCACCACCATCGCGTTGAGGGATGTTGTTGGTGAAACAGTAGATGTTTTCTTGGTAGCCGTCATTCCACTGCATCGCAACTTCAACGGTAATACCGTCTTCGCGCTCAGAGTTAAAGTGGAAGATTTTTTGGATGATTGGCGTTTTGTTAGTATTAAGGTGTTCAACAAACGCTTGGATACCGCCTTCGTATTCGAAGTGATCCATTTTGTCTTCTTCGCGCTCGTCAATTAGCTTAATTGATACACCTGAGTTCAAGAATGATAGCTCACGTAGACGCTTAGCTAAAATGTCGTAATGGAACTCGATGTTAGTGAAGGTTTCTTCACTCGGCCAGAAACGAATCTCTGTACCTGTTTTATCCGTGTCACCGATAACCGCTAGTGGCGCTTGAGGCTCACCGTGGCTGTAGGTTTGAGTGTGGATTTTGCCACCGCGGTGGATAGTAAGAGTAACTTGCTTAGAAAGTGCGTTAACTACTGAAACACCAACACCGTGCAGACCACCAGATACCTTGTACGAGTTATCATCGAACTTACCACCAGCGTGAAGAACCGTCATGATTACTTCGGCTGCAGATACGTTTTCTTCTGGGTGCAATTCTGTTGGAATACCACGGCCGTCATCGCTCACAGACACAGAACTATCTTCATGGATAGTTACAATGATGTCATTACAGTGACCAGCTAGCGCTTCATCAATAGAGTTATCTACCACCTCAAAAACCATGTGGTGCAGACCGGTACCATCATCCGTGTCGCCAATGTACATTCCAGGACGCTTACGTACCGCATCCAGACCCTTCAGTACTTTAATACTCGATGAATCGTAATTATCTGACATAGTTACTCTCTGACTAATTATCCTTGCTCTATTTTGCCATGTTCCACATGAAACATCCTGCTATTTTCGTCATGCATATCTGCAATCTGATCAGCGGTAATAGAGCTTACAAAAACTTGAGCCTGGGTCGCCTTTAAACACTCAGCAAGACGTGCTCGGCGTTGGCTATCTAATTCGGAAGCGAAGTCATCTATCAAATAGATGCACTGCTTACCTGTCATTTGAGTGAGGTGTTGCCCTTGTGCTACTCGTAGCGCGCACACCATCAACTTCAATTGACCTCGTGACAAGACATCTTCCACTGGAGTGCCGTTCACTTTTATCTTCAGATCCGCTTTGTTTGGCCCACTAAAGGTGTAACCAAGCTGCTGATCCCTTTCAAAATTCTTTTCTAATATATCGGCGTACGGGGTGTCTTTGTCCCAGCCACGATAGTAGTTAATCTTTATCTCAAACTCAGGAAGGAAGGTCGCACAGATTTCTTCGGCGACTTCTTTGAGCTGATCAACGTAGGTGGCACGCCACTGACTGATGCTTTCTGCTAAACGGGCCAATTCTTGGTCCCAATAGCTCAGCTCTCGATAGTGCGTTGCCGTTTTCAATAAGGCGTTTCGCTGCTTATTGAGGCGCTTTACCCTGCCCCACGCATCATAAAAGCCCGACTCACTGTGGAAGACTCCCCAATCAATGAATGCTCGGCGATGCTTAGGTCCATCGGTTAGTAAATCAAACCCTTCAGGGTGAATCAACTGCAAAGGTAAGACTTGAGCTAACTGAGCCAACTTTTGCCCAGTTTGACCGCTTATTTTAACCTCTGTCGTGCCATCGCGCTGCTTATTAATGCCAATTGGCAGCTCAAATTGATCCGAGGTCATAAAACGGCCATGTACAAACAGCTCACTACACTCGTTTTGTATGATACGACCGGTAAGTGAACTCTTGAATGAGCGACCATGTCCGAGCAGATACACCGCTTCAAGGACACTGGTTTTGCCGCTTCCGTTAGCCCCTATAAGAAAGTTAAAGCCTGATGACGGTTGAATGTCACAGGCTTCAATATTTCTAAACTGCTTAACGATTAAGCGCGATAAAGGCATAACGTCTTCATATTAATCTTCAATCACGACTCGGTAGGTCAACATAGGGCTGCTTATAAGCGAATTGGCATAACAACGTACATCGCGCTGTCATCTTGTGCGTTCTCGATAAGAGCACTCGCATTGGCGTCTGACATTGAGATGCGAACCTGTTCACAACGCAGTGTGTTCAGAACATCCAATACGTAGCTTACGTTGAAGCCAATCTCTAGCGCGTCACCGTCGAAGTTAACATCGAGTACTTCTTCTGCTTCTTCTTGCTCTGGGTTGTTCGCGGTAATGCGCATCTCGCTATCCGCAAGGTTAACGCGAACACCACGGAATTTTTCATTCGATAGAATCGCAGCACGAGAAAATGCTGAACGTAATTCATCACAGCCAGCTTCAAGTGTCTTGGTGGTATTTTGCGGCATTACGCGGCGATAATCAGGGAAACGACCATCAACCAGCTTAGAAGTGAAGACATAGTTGTTCACTTCAGCTCGCACGTTAGAGTTACCAATTTGCAGTGTTACTGGCTGTTCAGGTGCATCCAATAGCTTCACTAACTCTTGAACACCTTTACGAGGAACAATGATCTGCTTCTGAGCAAAATCCGCACCCAGTTGTGCTTGAGATACTGCCATACGGTGACCATCGGTCGCTACGCTGCGCAGGATAGAGCCTTCAATCTCAAACAACATACCGTTGAGGTAGTAACGAACATCTTGGTTCGCCATTGAGAATTGTGTTTTCTCGATAAGACCGCGAAGTTCAGCTTGTGTCACTGACACTTCAACTTCACTGCTCCAGTCTTCAATATTTGGAAAATCTGCCGCAGGTAATGTTGCTAAAGAGAAGCGGCTACGACCAGAGCGAACCTGAATACGGTCACCATCCAATACCACCGTGATCACTGAGTTATCTGGCAATCCACGGCAGATATCTAGGAATTTACGTGAAGGTACGGTAATGCTACCCGCTTCGAAATCACCTTCAAGCGTTACACGGCTGATCAGTTCAACTTCTAGATCCGTCGCTGTCATCGACAACACGTTATCTTCTACTTTAATCAGTAGGTTTCCTAGAATTGGAAGCGTTGGCCTGCCACCGAGTGCGCCAGATACTTGTTGTAATGGCTTAATCAGGTGACTACGTTCAATGGTAAATTTCATATCTTGCTCTTACGGTCTAAATGGCACTGCGTAATAGTACGTGGCCAAGATTCTGCTTATTAAGGTTAAGAATACTGTGTATTAAGAAGAAAGGGTACGAATCAAGTTCGAATAATCTTCTTTAATGTCGTGGCTCTCTTCACGCAGCTGAGCAATCTTACGACAAGCATGCAGTACCGTCGTGTGGTCACGACCACCGAATGCATCGCCAATCTCAGGCAAGCTGTGGTTTGTTAGCTCTTTCGCCAGTGCCATCGCCAATTGACGTGGACGAGCAACAGAACGAGAACGACGCTTAGACAATAGATCAGCGACTTTGATTTTGTAGTACTCGGCTACTGTCTTTTGAATGTTATCAATAGTGACCAGTTTTTCTTGCAGTGCAAGTAGGTCACGCAGTGCTTCACGCACGAAGTCGATCGTGATCGGGCGGCCAGTGAAGTTTGCATTCGCAATAACACGGTTCAATGCGCCTTCCAGTTCACGAACGTTAGAGCGTAGACGCTTGGCAATAAAGAACGCCACTTCATCCGCAAGGTGAATTTGGTGGTCTTCGGCTTTCTTCATCAAGATCGCAACACGTGTCTCAAGCTCTGGTGGCTCAATCGCTACCGTCAAACCCCAGCCGAAACGAGATTTAAGACGATCTTCTACCCCGTTGATCTCTTTTGGATAACGGTCAGACGTTAGGATGATCTGTTGATTGCCTTCAAGCAGCGCGTTAAAGGTATGGAAGAACTCTTCTTGAGAACGCTCTTTATTAGCAAAGAATTGGATGTCATCGATAAGCAATGCATCAACACTACGGTAGTAGCGCTTAAATTCTTCGATCGCGTTGTTTTGCAGAGCCTTTACCATATCCTGAACAAAACGCTCTGAGTGCATGTAAACCACTTTCGCATTCGGCTTATTATCAACAATGGCGTTACCCACCGCATGCAACAAGTGCGTTTTACCTAAACCAGTGCCGCCGTATAGGAACAACGGGTTGTAGGCTGTACCTGGGTTATCAGAAACCTGACGTGCCGCAGCCAAACCGAGTTGGTTCGACTTACCTTCAACAAAGTTATTGAACTTATGTTTTGGGTTCACGTTTGAGCGGTGATTCAAGTCAACCGCGACAGGCTCTTCATCACGCCAGATATTATGGACAGGTTTGCGAGCTTGTAATTGCGCAGGTGCTGATGACTCAGCGGCCACATCAGCTGCAGTGCGAGTCTGAGTTGGTGTCGGTGTCGCAGGCTTTGGTGCAATCACACGCTTGCTTCCCACTTCAAAATGAAGATGTGGGATATCGTTACCGCAATATTCTTGCAGCAGACGGTTAATGCTATTTAGATACTTATCACGAACCCAATCGAGTACGAAACGGTTCGGTGCAAATAGAGTTAGAGTATTGTCATTGAGTTCCGCTTGTAACGGACGAACCCACATACTGAATTCTGTAGCTGGTAACTCTTCTTGAAGCTGTTGCAAACACTGCAACCAAAGCGAAGATGACACGGTGCCCTCACTCTATTTAAAGTAATATGAAATGACCGCTAATTTTACCTGTTGATAAGTCAGATCACCAGCAATTGATCACAGATCCAGTGAATAAGATCCAAGTTATTCACAATAAATTTGTAATTTATCGGTGGATCCACACATCTTGCCCCTAATTTACTCACACAATGATCCACTTATGCCCGGATCCTTGCTAGTTATCCCCAAATCGGGAATTCAATCTGGTTATGGTTAATAACATCTGGTTATTTATTCTAGTGAGCATTTTCCCAGTAACATCCAAACCCATAAATATAAGGAGTTACCAAATGAATAACTGGATTAAGGCTGCAATTGCGGCTATCGCACTCTCTGCTGCTACTGTTCAAGCTGCGACTGAAGTTAAAGTCGGCATGTCTGGTCGCTATTTCCCGTTTACGTTCGTTAAACAAGACCAGCTACAGGGTTTTGAAGTGGATTTATGGGATGAGATCGGTAAGCGTAACGATTACAAGGTTGAATACGTAACGGCAAACTTCTCTGGTCTGTTTGGTCTTCTTGAAACGGGTCGCATCGATACCATTTCAAACCAAATTACAATGACGGATGCACGTAAAGCGAAATACCTATTCGCAGACCCATACGTAGTAGACGGCGCACAAATTACCGTTCGTAAAGGTAATGACAGCATTAAAGGCATCGAAGACCTTGATGGCAAGACGGTTGCGGTAAACCTAGGCTCAAACTTTGAACAACTGCTTCGCAGCTACGACAAAGATGGCAAGATCAATGTAAAAACCTACGATACAGGTATTGAACATGACGTGGCACTGGGTCGTGCCGATGCATTCGTAATGGATCGCCTATCAGCACTAGAGCTTATCAAGAAGACTGGTCTACCATTACAACTAGCAGGTCAGCCATTCGAAACAATTGAAAACGCTTGGCCTTTCGTCGACAACGATAACGGCAAAAAACTGCAAGCAGAAGTAAATGAAGCATTAGCAGCAATGCGCGCAGATGGTACGCTAGAAAGTATCTCTCAGAAATGGTTTGGTGCGGACATTACTCAGAAGTAATTACTCACTTTCTCCATTCAAGGCCCACTGCTTTATACAGCGGTGGGCTTTTTGCTTTTGTGCACTGATTAAAAAACCTGATACAACAGTACTTACATATAGAACAACACTGCCAATAAAAATACGAGATAGATTATGGGATTTGACTTTAATTACATGCTAGAGCTGTTGCCAATACTACTGAAGTATTTAGGCACCACGATGGAGATGGCGACCTGGGGCTTGTTCTTTGCTCTGATCCTGTCTCTGATACTGGCGAATATTCGTGTATTCAAAATCCCAGTGCTCGACCAACTGAGCCAGCTGTACATTAGCTTCTTCCGAGGCACACCACTGTTGGTGCAGCTGTTCCTCCTTTATTACGGCTTACCACAAGTCTTCCCGTGGATGGTTGGGTTGGATGCCTTCAGCGCCGCTGTGATTGGCTTAACCCTGCACTTTGCCGCGTATATGGCAGAAAGTATTCGTGCCGCGATTATCGGTATTGATCGCAGCCAGATGGAAGCCAGCCTTTCGGTCGGTATGACAACCAGCCAAGCGATGCGCCGAGTGATCTTACCGCAAGCAACTCGCGTGGCACTGCCGTCGTTGATGAACTACTTCATCGATATGATCAAGTCGACTTCACTTGCCTTCACCCTAGGTGTCGCCGAAATCATGGCTAAAGCTCAGATGGAGGCTTCTTCAAGTTTCCGCTTCTTCGAGGCTTTCTTAGCAGTCGCACTGATTTACTGGGGCGTGGTGGTTATCCTCACTCGTATTCAAATTTGGGCCGAAGTGAAACTGAATAAGGCGTATGTACGATGATCAAATTACAAAATATCCACAAGCAGTTTGGTGACACCGAAGTTTTGAAAGGGATCGACCTAGAAATCAAACAAGGTGAGATAATTGTCATCATAGGTTCAAGTGGTACGGGTAAATCTACCCTACTGCGTTGTGTGAATTTTCTAGAGCAAGCCGATCAAGGCACGATTTCGATTGATGATATCAAGGTTGATACTCAGAAACACACTAAGGCAGAGGTGCTTGCACTGCGTCGTAAGACCGGTTTTGTGTTCCAAAACTATGCACTGTTCGCTCACCAAACCGCGAGACAGAATATTGCTGAAGGTTTAATTACCGTTCGTGGTTGGAAAAAACAGCAAGCCCATGAAAAAGCACAACAAATACTTGATGATATTGGCTTAGGTGACAAAGGTGATAGCTACCCAGCCGCGCTCTCTGGTGGCCAGCAACAACGGGTGGGTATTGGCCGTGCAATGGCACTACAACCCGAGCTTTTACTGTTTGATGAGCCGACTTCAGCGCTCGATCCTGAGTGGGTTGGCGAAGTGCTTAACCTAATGAAAAAACTGGCAAATCAGCATCAAACCATGCTGGTGGTTACCCATGAAATGCAGTTCGCGAGAGAGGTCGCAGACCGAGTGATCTTCATGGCTGACGGTCATATTATCGAGCAGGGATCTCCACAGGATATTTTTGGTAATCCACAGGATCCTAAATTAAAAAAATTCTTAAATAAGGTTGGGATCGACTAAGGATCCTTGTGATTTTAGTTATTCTACGTATAATCCCCCGACCGGAATTTTAGTTAACCCAATCATTGACACTTTTTGTGACAGTGATTACAATTCCGCCTCTTTGTTGAGAGGCGTCGGTTTTCCTTTCTTATATAAAGAAGAGAAAAAATGCCCACGCCGGGTTTAACAAAAACCTAAAACTACTGATCAGTAAGGTAATTACAATGAAACGCACTTTTCAACCTACAGTTCTAAAGCGTAAGCGTACTCACGGTTTCCGTGCTCGCATGGCTACTAAGAACGGTCGCGCAACAATCAATGCACGTCGTGCAAAAGGCCGTAAGCGTCTTTCTAAGTAATCTTTGATTATTTTGAATAAGCTAGCCTTCGGTCGGGAGTTACGCTTGTTAACTCCCGAACATTATCAAAATGTCTTCAAGCAAGCTCATCGAGCTGGCTCCCCTCATTTCACCATCATTGCCCGAAATAACTCTCTTTCAAATCCTCGTCTTGGATTAGCCGTTCCGAAAAAGCAGATTAAAACCGCCGTGGGTCGTAACCGATTCAAGCGTCTTACTCGTGAAAGCTTTCGTAACACTCAACACAAACTTCCTAACAAAGATTTTGTTGTAATCGCTAAGAAGAGCGCGCAAGATTTAAGCAATGAAGAAATGTTCAAGCTACTCGACAAATTATGGCTTCGCCTGTCTCGCCCTTCGCGTGGATAGCGCTAATACCCATCTATTTTTATAGATGGTTTATTAGTCCACTCATCGGCCCACGCTGCCGATTTACTCCAACCTGCTCTTTATATGCGATAGAAGCGTTGAAAGCTCACGGTTTTGTAAAAGGGTGTTGGTTATCAGGCAAACGTCTATTAAAATGCCATCCTTTGAACGAAGGGGGCTTTGACCCCGTTCCACCAGTCCAAAAACAAGACAGAGATAAATAACGATGGATTCTCAACGTAATATCCTGTTAATCGCATTGGCTTTGGTTTCTTTCCTACTGTTCCAACAATGGAACGTAGCTCAGAATCCAGCACCACAAGCGGTTGAGCAGGCACAATCTGGCAGCACCCTACCAGCGCCATCTTATGCAGATGATCTAGACCCGGCTCCTGGTCAAGTTGCTTCTTCTGCTAAAACTATCACAGTAACAACTGATGTACTGACTCTGTCAATTGATACGGTTGGTGGTGATGTCGTTAAAGCAAACCTAAACGATTACTCTGCTGAGTTCGATTCTGAAGATACGTTTGTTCTTCTTAAAAACGAACCAGGTCACCAATTTATCGCACAAAGCGGTCTAGTGGGTCCTCAAGGTATCGATTTAAGCAGCACAAACCGCCCAAGCTACACAGTTTCAGCAGACAGCTTCACGCTTGCTGATGGTCAGGATGAACTACGCATCCCGATGACTTACCAAGCGAACGGCCTTGATTACACGAAAACATTCATCCTTAAGCGTGGCAGCTACGCAATGGATGTTGAATACGATGTAGTCAACAACTCTGGTAACAACGCGACATTCGGCATGTACGCTCACCTGCGTCAGAACGTAATGGATGACGGCGGTAGCCTAACAATGCCAACTTACCGTGGTGGTGCTTACTCTACGGAAGATACGCGTTACAAAAAATACAGCTTCGACGACATGCAAGATCGCAACCTGTCTCTTAACCTAGCAAACGGTCAAGGTTGGGCAGCGATGATTCAGCACTACTTTGCAAGTGCATGGATCCCACGCGACGAAGCAGGCAGCAACCTTTACACTCGTGTAATTGGTAACCTTGGCGACATCGGTGTTCGCATGCCGAACAAAACCATCGCTACTGGCGACGAAGCAAACTTCAAAGCAACGCTTTGGGTTGGTCCTAAACTTCAAGACCAAATGGCTGCTGTTGCACCTAACCTAGACCTAGTAGTTGACTACGGTTGGTTATGGTTCATTGCTAAACCACTTCATACTCTGCTTTCGTTCATTCAAGGCATCGTTGTGAACTGGGGTCTGGCAATCATCTGTCTAACTTTCATCGTTCGTGGTGCTATGTACCCACTAACGAAAGCTCAGTACACGTCTATGGCGAAAATGCGTATGCTTCAGCCTAAGCTGACTGCAATGCGTGAGCGTATCGGCGACGACCGTCAACGCATGAGCCAAGAAATGATGGAGCTTTACAAGAAAGAGAAAGTAAACCCACTAGGTGGCTGTTTACCTATCCTTCTGCAAATGCCTATCTTCATTTCGCTATACTGGGCACTAATGGAGTCTGTTGAACTGCGTCACTCACCGTTCTTCGGTTGGATTACTGACCTTTCAGCACAAGACCCATACTACATCTTGCCACTTCTGATGGGTGCTTCAATGTTCCTAATCCAGAAGATGAGCCCGACAACTGTAACGGATCCAATGCAGCAGAAGATCATGACCTTTATGCCGGTTATGTTCACATTCTTCTTCCTGTTCTTCCCTTCAGGTCTGGTTCTATACTGGCTAGTATCGAACATCGTAACTCTGATTCAGCAAACGCTTATCTACCGCGCGCTGGAAAAGAAAGGCTTACATTCTAAGTAAGTTCGATAATAGAAAGAGACAAAGAAAGGCGACCAAAAGGTCGCCTTTTTGTTTTTAGCTGATTACAATTCAGCTAATTGATTAATCGTGAGCGCCCCTTTTTGGCTTTCACATGCTAGCAGGCACAACTATGACTACAGATACGATTGTTGCTCAAGCGACTGCACCCGGCCGTGGCGGCGTCGGTATTATTCGCGTTTCAGGCCCACAAGCAGCCCAAGTTGCGCTTGAAGTTACCGGCAAAGTACTGAAACCACGTTACGCTGAGTACACCCCTTTTAAATCTCACGATGGTTTAGAGCTAGACCAAGGCATCGCGCTTTACTTTCCTAACCCGCACTCGTTTACCGGTGAAGACGTATTAGAGCTGCAAGGCCACGGTGGCCCTGTGGTAATGGATATGCTCATCAAGCGCATCCTCGCGATTCCAGGGCTACGCGCAGCACGCCCTGGTGAGTTCTCGGAGCGTGCCTTCTTGAACGACAAGATGGATTTAACCCAAGCAGAAGCGATTGCTGACCTCATTGATGCCAGTTCAGAAGAAGCGGCGAAATCAGCTCTGCAATCGTTGCAAGGTGAGTTCTCGAAACGCATTAATACGCTGGTGGACTCTCTGATTCACTTACGCATCTATGTTGAAGCCGCTATCGACTTCCCAGAAGAAGAGATTGATTTCCTTGCTGACGGTAAAGTAAGTGCTGACTTACAAGCTATCATCGACAACCTCGAAGCGGTTCGCCAAGAAGCCAATCAAGGTGCCATCATGCGTGAAGGTATGAAGGTGGTGATTGCAGGTCGTCCTAATGCCGGTAAGTCGAGCTTACTGAATGCATTATCGGGTAAAGACTCCGCGATTGTGACTGATATTGCAGGTACAACCCGTGATGTACTTCGTGAACATATCCATATTGATGGTATGCCACTGCACATTATTGATACCGCAGGCCTGCGTGAAGCCTCGGATGAAGTCGAAAAAATCGGTATTGAACGCGCTTGGGAAGAAATTGCTCAAGCCGATCGCGTTTTATTTATGGTCGATGGCACCACTACCGATGCAACCGACCCGAAAGATATCTGGCCAGATTTCGTTGATCGTCTGCCGAATAACATCGGAATGACCGTGATTCGTAACAAAGCCGATCAAACCGGTGAAGATCTCGGGATTTGCCATGTTAATGATCCAACTCTGATTCGACTATCAGCAAAGACGGGACAAGGCGTTGATGCACTACGTAATCACTTAAAAGATTGCATGGGCTTTGCTGGTGGCAATGAAGGTGGCTTCATGGCACGTCGTCGCCACTTAGATGCCCTAGAACGCGCATCTGAGCATCTAGATATTGGCCAGCAACAGCTCGAAGGCTATATGGCAGGGGAAATCTTGGCAGAAGAACTGCGTATAACGCAGCAACACCTTAACGAGATTACTGGTGAATTCAGTTCCGATGACCTACTCGGCCGTATCTTCACCTCTTTCTGTATTGGTAAATAACCTTTAAAGGCCGGCTCATGCTGGCCTTTTTCTTTAGTAAGGACAGCTTAATGATCCACATTATTACAGGCAGCACCTTAGGTGGTGCAGAGTACGTTGGCGATCACCTTAATGATCTTCTTGAAGAGCAAGGCCACGAGATCACCCTTCATAATCAGCCTGAATTCGATGATATTCCCCAACAAGGCTTTTGGTTGCTGGTGACTTCAACTCATGGTGCGGGTGAATTTCCAGATAATATTAAGCCGTTTATCGACGCATTGACCCAGCAATCTCCAGATTTAAGCCCGGTTCGCTTTGCTGTCGTGGCGCTTGGTGATTCGAGTTACGATACCTTCTGTTTGGCGGGAAAATCAGTCCACAGCCAGATGAAAGAGCTCGGTGCTCAGCCTATTTCTGACTGTTTTACCATCGATGTATTGGAAACTCCGGTACCAGAAGACGCAGCAGAAGCTTGGTTCAACGATCATAGCGACCAGTTTTAACCTCTCTCCTCTCTCAAAAAGCGGCTTATGCCGCTTTTTTGTCTCTGAACATCGTGATTGTGAATAACTTTTTTCAAAAACATCGAAAATTAGCGATCTATTTTCAATTTCTGCTGTGGATAAGATCATACATATACGGTGATTAACCTATAGTTATCCAAATAACAAGTTTTAGGCTAATTTCCTCCTGTGAATAAGTAGCCATTTTGATCCCAGCTAATCCTCATCCTGATCAAAGTTAGATCACATCATTTGATCCAAAAAAGATCCATGATCTCGTTGATCATTTCCGACTTATCCACAGACACCCTCGATCCTAATAATAGATCTAATAAAAGATCTCCTTAAAGATCTTATCTATATTAATTAAAAACAGCTTTTTCGAAAAATCCCAAAAACGTTTTCTCAGGCTATGAAAACAGGTAGAATATCGCTCCTTTTTATCAATCTAGAAAACGTTTGAATACCTGAGGTCGGTTCATGCTTTATCACGAAAAATTTGACGTCATCGTTGTTGGTGGTGGCCATGCAGGAACGGAAGCCGCACTCGCATCTGCACGTACTGGTCAAAGTACGTTATTACTTACTCATAATATCGATACACTAGGACAAATGTCTTGTAACCCAGCCATTGGCGGGATCGGTAAGGGCCACTTGGTAAAAGAGGTCGATGCAATGGGTGGATTAATGGCGCAAGCTATTGATCATGCAGGTATTCAGTTCAGAACATTGAACGCATCAAAAGGCCCTGCGGTTCGTGCTACTCGTGCACAAGCTGACCGCGCACTGTACAAAGCCTTTGTTCGTAACGTTCTTGAAAACACGCCAAACCTGACTTTGTTCCAACAGTCGGTTGATGACTTGATCGTTGAACAGGATCAAGTGGTAGGTGTGGTAACGCAGATGGGCCTTAAGTTCCGCGCAAGCGCTGTGGTTCTGACTGTGGGCACATTCCTAGGCGGCAAGATCCATATTGGTATGGAAAGTTCTTCAGGTGGCCGTGCTGGTGATCCACCATCGATCGCACTGGCTGACCGTCTTCGTGATCTTCCATTCCGAGTTGATCGCCTGAAAACAGGTACTCCTCCTCGTATCGATGCGCGTAGCGTTGATTTTTCTGAGCTTGAGGTGCAGCACGGTGATAACCCGACGCCTGTTTTCTCGTTCATGGGCAGCCGAGCTCAACAACCTCGTCAAATTCCATGTTACATCACGCATACCAATGAAAATACGCATGACGTAATTCGTGCCAACCTTGATCGCAGCCCTATGTACGCGGGTGTGATTGAAGGCATTGGCCCTCGTTACTGCCCTTCGATTGAAGACAAAGTAATGCGTTTTGCTGACAAGAATAGTCACCAAATTTTTATTGAGCCAGAAGGTCTAACGACTCACGAGCTATACCCGAATGGTATCTCTACCAGTCTGCCGTTTGATGTACAGGTTCAAATTGTTCGTTCGATGAAGGGCTTTGAAAATGCTCATATCGTTCGCCCTGGCTATGCGATTGAGTACGATTTCTTTGATCCTCGCGACCTTAAGCTGACTTACGAAACTAAGTTTATCAAAGGTCTATTCTTTGCGGGTCAAATCAACGGTACCACTGGCTATGAAGAAGCGGCTGCACAAGGCTTGATGGCCGGTCTGAATGCAAGTTTGTTTACTCAAGGCAAAGAAGGCTGGAGTCCACGTCGTGACCAAGCTTACATGGGCGTGCTTATCGACGACCTATCTACCATGGGTACCAAAGAACCTTACCGCATGTTTACGTCTCGCGCGGAATACCGTCTGCTGCTTCGTGAAGACAACGCCGATATCCGCTTGACTGAAAAGTCGCGTGAACTTGGCCTTGTTGATGACGCTCGTTGGGCTCGTTTCAACGAGAAGATGGAAAACATGGAGAAGGAGCGTCAACGTCTGAAAGAGACTTGGATTAATCCAAAATCTGAAGATATTGATCAACTGAACCAAATTCTGAAAACACCAATGTCTCGTGAAGCGAGCGGTGAAGATCTTCTTCGTCGCCCTGAAATGACTTATTCACAGTTAACCGCATTGGATCGTTTTGGTCCTGCACTGGAAGATCAACAAGCGTCTGAGCAAGTTGAGATCCAAGTGAAGTACGATGGTTACATTCAGCGTCAACAAGACGAAATTGAAAAATCACTGCGTCATGAAAACACCAAACTGCCTGCTGATATCGATTACAGCAAGGTAAAAGGACTTTCTAACGAAGTGGTTCTTAAACTAACGACAGCTAAGCCTGACTCAATTGGTATTGCTTCGCGAATTTCAGGTATCACACCTGCAGCAATCTCAATTCTGTTGGTTTACTTGAAAAAACACGGCCTGTTGAAAAAAGGTGAGGAAGCATAATGAGCGCATTACGCGAAAAACTGGATCACCTTATTGGCCAGACTGAACTTGAAGTATCTGAAAAGCAACGTGGCCAGTTGGTTGGCTACGTTGAGTTACTGAACAAGTGGAACAAAGCTTATAACCTAACATCAGTTCGTGACCCACAAGAAATGATGGTGAAACATATCTTAGATAGCATCATTGTTAGCACTCACTTACAAGGTAAGCGCTTTATCGATGTGGGTACGGGACCTGGTCTTCCTGGGATTCCGCTCTCAATCATGAATCCAGACTGCGAGTTTTACTTGCTAGACAGCCTAGGTAAGCGTATTCGTTTTATCAAACAGGTGATTCATGAGCTGGGTATCGACAACGTGGTACCGGTTCAAAGTCGCGTTGAAGAATTTCAACCAGAAGAAAAGTTTGATGCAGTGCTCAGTCGTGCATTTGCGTCAATGACAGACATGGTAGAGTGGTGTCACCATTTACCTAAAGAGCAATCCGGTGTATTTTTGGCTCTTAAGGGACAACATCCTAGAGACGAAATCGACCTGTTACCTGAATGGTGTTCAGTGACAGACATTAAAGCTTTGCAAGTGCCAGAGCTTGATGGAGAGCGTCATCTAGTTACTTTATCGCGTCAGGGATAATCAGCGAGGCCATAGTGGGTAGAATCGTAGCAATTGCCAACCAGAAGGGTGGCGTAGGAAAAACAACAACTTGCATTAATTTAGCAGCATCAATGGCGGCAACAAAACGCAAGATATTGGTTGTTGACCTCGATCCTCAAGGTAATGCCACTATGGCGAGCGGTGTCGATAAGTATCAAGTTGAAGCAACTGCTTACGATTTGCTGGTTGAAGACACCCCATTTGATGAGGTAGTTTGCCGAAGTGCATCTGGCAATTATGACCTCATCGCCGCAAACGGTGATGTGACTGCGGCAGAAATCAAGTTAATGGAAGTATTTGCTCGTGAAGTTCGTTTAAAAAACGCACTCGAATCCATTCGCGACAACTATGATTTCATCTTTATTGATTGCCCCCCTTCATTGAACCTTCTTACAATCAACGCGATGGCTGCGGCCGATTCCGTATTGGTTCCTATGCAATGTGAATATTTTGCTTTGGAAGGTTTGACTGCGTTGATGGATACCATCAGTAAGCTCGCTGCGGTAGTAAACGAGAATCTGAAGATCGAAGGTCTTCTTCGTACAATGTATGATCCTCGTAACCGCTTATCGAATGAAGTCTCTGATCAACTCAAAAAACACTTCGGTAGCAAAGTTTACCGAACTGTGATCCCTAGAAATGTGCGTCTGGCAGAAGCCCCGAGTCACGGCAAGCCAGCAATGTACTACGACAAATATTCCGCAGGAGCTAAGGCTTACCTTGCTCTTGCTGGCGAAATGTTGCGTCGTGAAGAAGTCCCAGTATAGGTCCAACCAAAGGAATTCGCTCAATGTCTAAGCGTGGTTTAGGAAAAGGGCTAGATGCATTGCTTGCAACTAGCTCATTGGCTCGTGAAAAACAGCAAGTTGCTTCTCATAGTCAGGCGTTGTCGGCTGATGGTGAGCTTATTGAACTGGCTGTTGGTTGCTTGAAGCCTGGTGTATATCAACCGCGTAAGGATATTGCGCCTGAAGCGCTAGAAGAGCTGGCAGCATCAATTCAATCTCAAGGCATTATCCAACCGATCGTAGTTCGCCCATTGGCGCACGACCAGTTCGAGATTATTGCTGGTGAACGTCGTTGGAGAGCGGCTCGTCAAGCTGGCCTTAAACAAGTGCCATGTTTGGTCAAGAGAGTCGAAGACAAAGCCGCTATCGCGATGGCGTTGATTGAGAATATTCAGCGTGAAGATCTGAATGTTATCGAAGAAGCACAAGCGCTAGAGCGACTACAGAACGAATTTGAGCTGACACACCAACAAGTCGCTGATGTAATCGGTAAATCGAGAGCTACGGTGAGTAACTTATTACGTCTAAATCAGCTCGAAAATGAAGTAAAAGGTTTAGTTTCCAATAAACAACTGGAAATGGGGCATGCTCGAGCACTGCTTGCGCTTGAAGGTGATACCCAGGTTGAAGCAGCAAACACTGCGGCAACCAAAAAAATGACCGTGCGTCAAACTGAGCAACTTGTCAAAAAGTGCTTAAAACCAGACGTTGAAGGTGAATCGAAGCCTGAAGACACAGAAGCTATCGAACTTTCACGAAGACTCACGGAAAAATTGCAAGCAAACGTTTCAGTTACTCGTTCTGTTAGCGGTAAGTCAAAAGTGACAATTACTCTTGATGAGCCTCACAAATTAGAGCAACTTATTGCTAAACTAGAGTACTAAATGAGATAATTGATTTAGGTCAATTATGTAATAAACAAGTAATTTCGTACAAAAGTTGTAGGTTTGTATGCAAAAATGTAAATGATTGCTGCATTGTTATTGCAATCAATTTGGCTGAACGTATAATTTTCGCCAATTTCTCAGCACGCTTTTAAGCGAGTAGTAAAGAAGGCTTAAAAGAGGAACGAATACATGGTAGCGGCGTTAGCAAGACCAGGACGAGTGCTTGCAAAGCAAATGTTATTGATCGAGCTTAGCGCGGTTATATTAGTGGCGATAGGGTTAGGTTTAGCTGTTAATCCTGATTGGGGTTTTGCTGCATTAATCGGTGGCGGTATTTTTGTCATCGCAAATGCAGTTTTTTGTGTGTGTGCTTTCCTATTTAGTGGAGCTCGCGCAACTAAGTTAGTTGCGGCGTCGTTCTATGCAGGCGAAGCGCTAAAAATCCTTATCACAGTTCTACTATTCTCTATTGTCTACATGTATATGCAGGTGGAATTAGTTCCCCTCAAACTGACCTATTTACTGGTTCTAGGTATTAATATCTTTGCGCCAGTGCTTTTCATTAACAATAAAAAATAGGATGAGTTATGGCTGCGCCAACAGCATCCGGATACATTGAGCACCACTTACAAAACCTTTCTTTAGCTAAGTTTGGTCTTGTAGAGGAGACAAGTTTCTGGAACGTACATATAGACAGTCTGTTTTTTTCGGTGTTGACAGGGATGTTATTCCTTTGGGTTTTTCGCTCAGTCGCTAAGAAAGCAACAGTAGGTGTACCTGGTAAGCTTCAGTGTTTTGTTGAAATGGTAGTTGAATTCGTTGATGGCAACGTTAAAGACACTTTCCATGGCCGCAACCCTCTGATTGCTCCATTAGCACTGACTATATTCTGCTGGATTATTTTAATGAACTTGATGGACTTAGTGCCTATCGATTTCTTACCATATCCTGCGGAGCATTGGCTAGGTATCCCTTATTTGAAAGTGGTTCCTTCAGCTGATGTTAATATAACCATGTCAATGGCCTTAGGTGTTTTTGCTCTGATGATCTACTACAGCATCAAAGTAAAAGGCTTAGGTGGATTCGCCAAAGAACTTGCTTTACATCCATTTAATCACCCAATCATGATCCCGTTTAACCTACTGATTGAAGTGGTATCGCTACTCGCGAAGCCTCTATCACTTGGTATGCGTCTATTCGGTAACATGTTCGCAGGTGAGGTTGTATTCATTCTTTGTGCGGCAATGCTACCGTGGTATTTACAATGGGTAGGCTCTCTACCTTGGGCTATCTTCCATATCTTGGTTATTTTGATTCAAGCATTTGTTTTCATGATGTTAACAATTGTTTATTTATCAATGGCCCATGAAGATGGCGATCACTAAAAATTTTTAAGTTTTATTCTAACTATTAATGTTAATCGGAGAACGTAAATGGAAACTGTACTAAGTTTTTCAGCAATCGCTGTTGCTATTATTGTTGGTCTTTGTGCCGTAGGTACTGCAATTGGTTTTGCTATTCTTGGTGGTAAATTCCTAGAAGGCGCTGCGCGTCAACCTGAAATGGCTCCAATGCTACAAGTTAAGATGTTCATCATCGCTGGTCTACTGGATGCTGTTCCAATGATCGGTATCGTAATCGCACTACTATTCACGTTTGCTAACCCATTTGTTGGTCAACTAGCAGGCTAATTAACTGTTAATTAGTTAATTAAATTTTTGTAGTTGATTCTTAACGAGGGGTAGCTGTTGTGAATATGAACGCAACTCTGTTAGGTCAAGCAATTGCTTTTTCTATGTTTGTTTGGTTCTGCATGAAATATGTATGGCCACCAATCATGCAAGCAATTGAAGAGCGTCAGAAAAAAATTGCTGACGGTCTAGTAGCCGCTGAACGCGCTGCTAAAAACTTGGATCTAGCACAAGCCAACGCTTCTGACCAATTGAAAGAAGCGAAGCGCACCGCAACTGAGGTTATTGAACAGGCAAATAAACGCAAGGCTCAAATTATTGATGAAGCTCGCGAAGAGGCTCAGGCAGAACGCCAGAAAATCTTAGCGCAAGCGGAAGCCGAAATTGAAGCTGAGCGCACACGTGCCCGTGATGACCTGCGCAAACAAGTCGCAACTCTGGCAATTGCTGGTGCTGAGAAAATCCTTGAGCGTACAATCGATAAAGATGTACACGATGATCTTCTTAACAACATTACTGCAAAACTTTAAAGCAAGGGGCTGTATATGTCTGATTTGACTACAATCGCACGCCCCTATGCTAAAGCAGCGTTTGACTTTGCGGTAGAGAAAGGTGAGCTAGACCAATGGGGTCAGATGCTTACTTTTGCTGCCGAAGTGGCACAAAATGATGATGTTCACAATTTCTTAAGCAGCTCTCAAACTGCTGAAAAATTAGCTGAAGTATTCATTGTAATTTGTGGCGAACAATTTGATGAATTCGGCCAGAACTTGATAAAAGTAATGGCAGAGAATGGCCGCTTAATGGCTTTTCCTGATGTTTGCAAAGAGTTCTTATTGCTCAAACAAGAGCACGAGAAAGAGATCGACGTTGAAGTCACTTCAGCGGTTGAACTTTCTAAAGAACAACGCGCAGAGATCAGCAGCAAATTGGAACAGCGCTTAGCGCGCAAAGTTCAGCTGAATTGCAGTATAGATGAGACTCTACTTAGTGGAGTTATTATTCGAGCCGGAGACCTAGTCATCGATAACTCAGCGCGCAGTCGTTTAGACCGCCTGAGCGATGCATTGCAGTCTTAATGGGGATTGGAGCATGCAACTTAATTCCACTGAAATTAGCGATCTAATTAAACAACGTATTGAATCTTTCGACGTTGTTAGTGAAGCTCGCAATGAAGGTACTATCGTTTCGGTAAGCGATGGCATCCTTAGCATTCACGGCCTAGCGGACGTGATGCAAGGTGAAATGATTGAACTACCGGGTGGCCGTTACGCGCTAGCACTTAACTTGAACCGTGATTCGGTTGGTGCTGTTGTAATGGGCCCATATGCTGACCTACAGGAAGGCATGAAAGTTACAGGTACGGGCCGCATTCTTGAAGTGCCAGTAGGTCCAGAACTACTTGGTCGTGTTGTAAACACACTAGGTGAGCCAATTGATGGCAAAGGTCCTATCGAAGCGAAACTGACTTCGCCTGTAGAAGTAATTGCACCAGGTGTAATCGACCGTAAATCGGTAGATCAACCTGTACAAACTGGTTACAAGTCTGTTGACTCAATGATCCCAATCGGTCGTGGTCAACGTGAACTAGTAATCGGTGACCGTCAAACTGGTAAAACAGCGATGGCGATCGATGCGATTATTAACCAAAAAGATTCAGGTATTTTCTCTATCTACGTAGCAATCGGTCAGAAAGCATCGACTATCGCTAACGTAGTTCGCAAACTAGAAGAGCACGGCGCGCTAGCTAACACTATCGTTGTTGTTGCATCAGCTTCTGAATCTGCAGCGCTACAATACCTAGCGCCATACGCAGGTTGTGCGATGGGTGAATACTTCCGTGATCGCGGTGAAGATGCACTGATTGTTTATGATGATCTATCTAAGCAAGCAGTAGCTTACCGTCAGATCTCGCTACTACTTAAGCGTCCACCAGGTCGTGAAGCGTTCCCAGGTGATGTTTTCTACCTTCACTCTCGTCTACTAGAGCGTGCTGCTCGTGTAAGCGAACACTACGTAGAAACATTCACTAACGGTGAAGTGAAAGGCAAGACTGGTTCTTTAACTGCTCTTCCTATCATCGAAACGCAAGCTGGTGACGTATCTGCATTCGTACCGACGAACGTAATCTCGATTACCGATGGTCAGATCTTCCTACAAACTGAGCTATTCAACGCGGGCGTACGTCCAGCTGTTGACCCAGGTATCTCAGTATCTCGTGTAGGTGGTTCAGCGCAGACTAAAATCATCAAGAAGCTATCTGGCGGTATCCGTACAGCTCTAGCACAGTACCGTGAACTTGCGGCATTCGCACAGTTCTCGTCTGACCTTGATGAAGCGACTAAGAAGCAGCTAGACCATGGTCAAAAAGTTACAGAGCTAATGAAGCAGAAGCAATACGCTCCTATGTCTGTATTTGACCAAGCACTTGTAATCTTCGCTGCAGAGCGTGGTTACCTTCAAGACGTAGAGCTTGCTAAGCTTCTAGACTTTGAAGCTGCTTTACTATCGTTTGCTCGCGGTCAATATGGCGATCTAGCTACACAGATCGACACAACGGGTGCTTACAACAATGATATCGAAGCTGAGCTGAAGAAGCTTGTTGACGATTTCAAAGCAACCCAGACCTGGTAATTGGTGGGTGGCCTTCGGGTCACCTCATACCATTAACGGAGAGTAACGATGGCCGGCGCAAAAGAGATACGTAATAAAATCGGTAGTGTTAAAAGCACACAGAAGATTACGAAAGCAATGGAAATGGTAGCAGCTTCAAAAATGCGTCGTTCTCAAGACGCAATGGAAGCTACTCGTCCATATGCAGAAACAATGCGTAAAGTGATCGGTCATTTGGCTAACGGTAGCCTTGAGTATAAGCATCCTTATCTTGAGGAACGTGAAGCCAAACGTGTTGGTTACATCATCGTTTCTACAGACCGTGGTCTTTGTGGTGGTTTGAACATTAACTTGTTCAAGAAAGCCATGAACGACATGAAAGATTGGTCTGAGAAAGGTGCTGACGTTGAACTGGCAATTATCGGTTCAAAAGCAACAGCATTTTTCAACAACAGCGGCGCGAAAGTAGCAGCTCAAGTTTCTGGCCTAGGCGATAGCCCTAGCCTTGAAGACTTAATCGGCTCTGTAAGCGTAATGCTAAAGAAATATGATGAAGGTGAATTGGATCGCCTGTTCGTAGTGTTCAACAAGTTTGAGAACACTATGGTACAAGAACCAACGATCGATCAATTACTTCCTTTGCCTAAATCAGATAGCGAAGATATGCAGCGCGATCATGCTTGGGACTACATTTATGAGCCTGAGCCAAAACCACTACTAGATGCACTATTGGTTCGTTACGTCGAATCTCAAGTGTACCAAGGTGTGGTAGAGAACCTTGCTTGTGAGCAAGCGGCTCGAATGATTGCAATGAAAGCTGCAACCGACAACGCTAGCGACCTAATCGATGATTTAGAGCTTGTGTACAACAAGGCGCGTCAAGCGGCTATTACACAAGAACTTTCTGAGATCGTTTCAGGCGCAGCAGCGGTTTAATCGCTTATTCGTTTTAAGCTTAGGTAAAACTAAATAGTTAGAGGATTAACGATGGCTACAGGTAAGATCGTACAGATCATCGGTGCGGTAGTCGACGTAGAGTTCCCACAGGGCGAAGTACCTCGTGTATACGATGCTCTGAATGTTAATGAAGTGAAAGAGCGTCTAGTTCTTGAAGTTCAGCAACAACTTGGCGGTGGCGTAGTTCGCGCAATCGTAATGGGTAGCTCTGATGGTTTACGTCGTGGTTTGACAGTTGAAAATACTGGCGCTCCAATCTCAGTACCAGTAGGTACTAAGACCTTAGGTCGTATCATGAACGTTCTAGGTGACGCGATTGATGAGTGTGGTGAAATCGGTGCAGAAGAGCACTACGCAATTCACCGTGAAGCTCCAAGCTACGAAGAACAGTCTAACGAGACAGCTCTTCTAGAGACGGGTGTTAAGGTAATCGACTTGGTTTGTCCATTCGCTAAGGGTGGTAAAATCGGTCTATTCGGTGGTGCAGGTGTAGGTAAGACCGTTAACATGATGGAACTTATCAACAACATCGCACTTCAACACTCTGGCCTATCTGTATTTGCAGGTGTAGGTGAGCGTACTCGTGAAGGTAACGATTTCTACTTTGAAATGCAGGAAGCAGGCGTTGTAAACGTTGAAAACCCTGAAGAATCTAAAGTAGCGATGGTTTACGGTCAGATGAACGAGCCACCAGGTAACCGTCTACGTGTTGCACTGACTGGTCTAACAATGGCTGAGCGTTTCCGTGACGAAGGTCGTGACGTTCTACTATTCGTAGATAACATCTACCGTTACACGCTTGCAGGTACTGAGGTATCAGCACTTTTAGGCCGTATGCCTTCTGCGGTAGGTTACCAACCTACTCTTGCAGAAGAAATGGGTGTTCTACAAGAGCGTATCACGTCAACTAAGCAAGGTTCTATCACGTCTGTACAGGCGGTATACGTACCTGCGGATGACTTGACTGACCCGTCTCCAGCAACAACGTTCGCGCACTTGGATGCAACGGTTGTACTTAACCGTAACATCGCAGCTATGGGTCTATACCCAGCGATCGACCCGCTAGATTCTACATCTCGCCAACTGGATCCATTGGTAGTTGGACAAGAGCACTACGACATCGCTCGTGGCGTTCAGTCTACACTTCAGCGCTATAAAGAGCTGAAAGATATCATTGCTATCCTAGGTATGGACGAGCTATCTGAAGAAGATAAGCAAGTAGTATCTCGTGCTCGTAAGATTGAGAAGTTCCTTACTCAGCCTTACCACGTAGCGGAAGTATTTACTGGTGACCCAGGTGTTTACGTACCTCTAAAAGAGACTCTACGTGGCTTCCAAGGTCTACTATCTGGTGAATACGATGACATTCCAGAGCAAGCGTTCATGTACTGCGGTACTATCGACGAAGCTATTGAGAATGCTAAGAAGCTATAAGGCTAACTAGGAGGCGATATGGCAGCAATAACCTTTCACCTAGACGTAGTAAGTGCAGAGAAAAAGCTTTTCTCTGGTCTTGTTGAGACGTTTCAGGTGACCGGTAGTGAGGGTGAACTTGGTATTTTCCATGGTCACTGTCCACTGCTGACCGCTATAAAGCCTGGCATGGTGCGTATTGTTAAGCAGCACGGCCACGAAGAAATCATTTATGTTTCTGGTGGTATGGTAGAAGTTCAGCCTGGTACAGCAACTGTACTGGCTGATACAGCTATCCGTGGTGAAGAGCTAGACGCAGCAAAGGCGGAAGAAGCTAAGCGCAAGGCTGTGGAGAATATCCAAAATCAGCATGGCGACATAGACTTCGCACAAGCGGCCGGTGAACTGGCTAAAGCCATTGCTCAGTTACGAGTTATCGAACTGACAAAACAGCGTCGTTAATCTTTTTAAGATTACAGACTCTGAGATAAAGGCGACCTAAGGGTCGCCTTTTTGCATTTTTAGATTCTCAAAAATGCTTCTTTTACGTATCACTACTGGTTGAATGGTTATTGCGATTTAATTTTTTGCCCAAAAACGGTTACAATATCGGCTTAATAAAAATAACGTTGGATAGGTTTACAATGAAGTTTAGCGCGGTAATTCTCGCGGCGGGCAAAGGCACTCGCATGTATTCAAACACACCAAAGGTTCTGCACACACTTGCGGGTAAGCCAATGGTGAAGCATGTTATCGATACATGTAATGGTCTAGGCGCTCAAAACATCAACCTGGTTTACGGCCACGGTGGTGATCAGATGAAGGCTACCTTAGCTGAAGAATCTGTAAACTGGGCACTGCAAGCTGAACAGCTCGGCACAGGTCACGCTGTGGATCAAGCATCTGCACATTTCGCTGATGATGAAAAAGTATTGGTGCTCTACGGTGATGTTCCACTAATCTCACCTGAAACCATTGAAAACCTATTAGACGCTCAACCAAACGGTGGCATCGCGCTACTTACTGTCGTGTTAGACAACCCGATGGGCTACGGACGTATTATTCGTCGTAATGGCCCTGTTGTGGCTATCGTTGAACAGAAAGATGCAACGGATGAGCAGAAGCTTATCAAAGAGATCAATACCGGCGTTATGGTGGCGACTGGTGGCGATCTGAAGCGCTGGTTGTCAGGTCTAAGCAACGACAACGCACAGGGTGAATATTACCTGACTGACGTTATCGCTGCGGCTCACGACGAAGGTCGTGCAGTTGAAGCGGTACACCCAGTAAGCCCAATTGAAGTGGAAGGCGTTAACGATCGTTCGCAACTGGCTCGCCTAGAGCGCGCTTACCAAGCTACGCAAGCCGATAAGCTATTGAAGCAAGGCGTGATGCTACGCGACCCTAGCCGCTTTGATCTACGCGGTGATCTGCAGTGCGGTATGGATGTCGAGATCGATACTAACGTTATCATTGAAGGCAGTGTCAGCATTGGTGATAATGTGGTTATTGGTACGGGATGTGTACTGAAAGACTGTGAGATTGACGACAACACCATCGTTCGTCCATACAGCGTTATTGAAGGGGCAACGGTGGGGGAAGACTGTACCGTTGGTCCATTCACTCGCCTACGTCCGGGTGCCGATATGCGTAATAACTCGCACGTCGGTAACTTTGTTGAAGTGAAGAACACTCGCCTTGGCGAAGGCTCTAAAGCCAACCACCTGACTTATCTTGGGGATGCTGAAATTGGTCAGCGCGTAAACGTGGGTGCGGGTGCAATTACTTGTAACTACGATGGGGCGAATAAGTTTAAGACCATTATTGGTGATGACGTGTTTGTTGGTTCAGATAGTCAATTAATAGCGCCTGTTACGATTGGTAATGGTGCGACGGTTGGTGCTGGCTCTACAGTGACGCGTGATGTGTTGGAAAATGAGCTGGTTATCAGCCGAGCTAAAGAACGTAAGATTGCTGACTGGCAGCGTCCGACTAAGAAAAAGTAGTCTCTTAACAAATAAGATGATTTAAATGAAAGTCAGTAGTACCGCTACTGGCTTTTTTTTATTTATCTAGATATAAAAAAAGAGCGAGTAATCTCGCTCTTTTTTGTTTTCGTTAATCCAGAAATTAGTCTTGTTTCTCGTCAGCGACCACTCGAGAGTTGTCTGGTGTCGCGAAGTGTTCAGAAAGCTCTTTGTTCGAAACAATATAACCAACCCACAATGCACCCAAACAGATCACAACTGCAATACCCGTCGCGCTTAGTGCTTGGCTCGCCATTGCTGCGACCAATGCACTTGATAGGCCACTGATACTGATTTGCAGGCTGTTTTGTAGGCCAGCAGCTGTTGCTGGGCTTTGTTTAGCGCTTGATAGGGCACGGTTTACTACGATTGGGTAAAGAGCACCGTTTGCGACAGCAATCAAACAGAAAGGTGCTAGTAGAGGCCAGATTGACGTCAGTTCCCACTGTGATGCGATAAAGATAAGCATCGCCGCTACACTGAACAAACCGATAAGGTTTCTTAGTACAACGCCATCGCCATATTTCTTCACTGCTTGCTTACCGAAGTAACCACCCGCCATGAACGCGATTGTTTGTGGGATAAAGCTCAAACCGATGTCTTTTGCTTCATAACCTAGTTGAGCCATGATCTCTGGCATACCCGTTAGGTAAGCGAAGAACGCTGCAGATGCTGAAGCAAACATTAAGACATTACCCATGTAAGGCTTTGATTTAAGCAACATCTTGATGTCTGTCTTAATCGATGTCTGTTTTACTTCAGGCGCTTCTTTTGGTTGAGCCATTGTTGTCGCCACTAGCAGTGCACCCATCAAGGTTAATGTGATGAAGATGCTGTGCCAGCCAAAGCTATCCGCCAGTAACACACCTAGCTGAGGTGCTAATGCAGGAGATAGCGCAACCAAAGGCATGATGGTTGCAAAAATTTGTTGGCTACTGCTTTGTGAGTAACGCTTGATAACCATTGCTTGCCAGATTACCGCAGGAGCACATACGCCGATCGCTTGAATGAAGCGCAGTGTCAGTAGATGCCATACCTCGGTGCTGAATGCTAAGCCGAATGAAGCTGCAGTAAAGATAACAAGACCAACCGCCAGCGTATTACGGTGACCATACTTGTCACTCGCCAGACCCCAAAGAAGCTGACCCATTGCCATACCGCCAAGGAATACCGTTAAAGACAGGGCAATCTGCTCTGGGCCGGTTGCGAAATCAACTTCCATTGCCTTAAATGCAGGAAGGTACATATCGGTCGCAATAAAGCCAAGCATTGAAAGAACTGCAAGGTAGACCAATTGAAATTTAGAAATATTCATAAGATGCCATTAAGCTAAAGGTAATGATGTTTTTATCATCAAAAAAATTGTTTGATATACAGAAGTGAAAGCCCCTGTTTATTTATGCTGACATTCTATTTTTCAGACCTGATAAAATAAAACGCTAAAATATGTGGTTATCAATCAAAAAATTTGAAGGCTTATGTTCTCTAAATCCTCTTTAGAAATGCTCGATACGGTAGCGCGCTTGGGCAGTTTTACCGCGGCGGCTGAGCAGTTGCACAAAGTGCCCTCGGCGATCAGTTATGGTGTCAGACAGGTCGAACAAGAACTGGATGTGCTGCTTTTCAGGCGTTTACCGAGAAAGGTTGAGCTCACTCCGGCAGGTGAACTGTTCATTGAAGAGGCGCGTGCACTACTGAGGCAAATGGAAGAGGTCAGTGCCCAGACTCGTCGAGCAGCTCGAGGTTGGAAGAAAACCTTGCGTCTGACGCTCGATAATGTGGTGAAGCTCGACAAGATGAAGCCGATGATTGAAGAGTTCTATCAAACCTTTGAGTTTGCCGAACTTCAGATCAACATGGAGGTATTCAACGGCTCATGGGAAGCGATTGCACAGGGCAGGGCGGATATCGTGATTGGCGCCACCTCAGCTGTGCCAGTTGGTGGCGATTTTGAAGTCAAAGACATGGGGCAATTAGATTGGGCATTTGTAATGTCGCCAAGTCACCCGTGTGTGCGCGAACAGAACCTCAATGAAGAGTTCGTGAGCCAATATCCAGCCATCTGCTTGGATGATACCTCCAGTGTGCTCCCTAAGCGACACACAGGCCACTACTCAAGTCAAAGACGCCTGTTGTTACCCAATTGGTATAGCGCAATTGAATGCCTTAAAAATGGAGTAGGGGTGGGTTATATGCCGAGGCACATTGCCGCGCCAATTATCGAACAAGGCTTGCTGGTGGAAAAAATACTGCCTGAACCGAGTCCGCAGAGTCATTGTTGTTTGGTGTGGCGAAAAGACGATAACCATAAGTTGATCGAGTGGATGGTGAAATACCTAGGATCGAGTGAACAACTTCACCAAGATTGGTTGGATCATCGCAAGGCGGTCTAATGATCTTAGCGAGAAGATCCTTTTCAAGTTTGAGTTGAATCAGCACCAATAAAAAGAGCGAGTAAATACTCGCTCTTTTTGATTCGGTCGTTAACTCTTATGACAAGAAGAACTTGTAGGAAGGGTTATCGGTTTCATCTTTACACTGATAGCCAAGCTCTCGTAGATGTGTTGAGAACTGAGCTAAATCATCATCATCCAGTTCGAATCCACACAATACACGGCCGTAATCAGCGCCGTGGTTACGGTAGTTGAACAGGCTGATATTCCAATGGGTACCTAAGGTATCAAGGAACTTAATCAATGCTCCTGGGTATTCAGGAAACTCGAAGCTGTATAGGCGCTCTTTCAATGGTTTTGATGGTTTGCCACCAATCATGTAACGAATGTGCAGTTTTGCCATCTCATCATCAGAGAGATCGACAACCGGGTAGCCGCCCTCACGTAAGTCATTGATGATGTGTTCGAGTTCTTCTTGACCACCTTGTAGGCGTACACCAACGAAGATATTCGCTAGGCTTTCGTCGTTGTGGCGGTAGTTAAACTCAGTTACCGCTCGACCACCAATAATATTACAGAACTCTAGGAATGCTCCTTGTCGCTCTGGAATCGTAACCGCAAGTAGACCTTCTCGCTTTTCACCCAGCTCACAACGTTCAGACACATAGCGCAGACCATGGAAGTTGGTATTAGCACCAGAAAGTACAGTTGCCAGTTGTTTGCCTTGCAGTTGGTTCTGCTCTACAAACTTCTTTAAACCAGCCAGAGCAAGCGCACCAGAAGGCTCGGCAATCGCACGAGTGTCTTCAAAGATGTCTTTGACCGCAGAGCAGATCTCATCGCTAGACACGGCAATGTGACCATCGATGTACTGCTGACACAGACGGAATGTCTCTTCACCAATGCGCTTAACCGCAACGCCATCAGCAAACATACTCACTTGATCAAGAACCACTGGCTCACCAGCATCCAGTGCTGCTTTCAAACAAGATGAGTCTTCTGGTTCAACCGCGATAACCTTGATTTCTGGCATCAGCTGCTTTACTAACACAGCAACACCAGCAGCTAAGCCACCGCCACCGACAGGCACAAAGATGTAATCCATGTGACCATTTTGCTGCAGCATCTCCATACCCATGGTGCCTTGACCAGCGATCACCAACGGGTGATCGAATGGAGGAACAAAGGTATAGCCGTGTTCAGCTGAAAGACGTTCAGCCTCTGCTTTAGCTTCATCAAAGTTGCTGCCGTGCAGAACCACGTTACCGCCAAAGCCACGTACCGCATCAACCTTGATGTCTGGTGTGGTTTTCGGCATCACAATCGTGGTTTGAATACCAAGCTTAGAACCGGACAGCGCCATACCTTGAGCATGGTTACCTGCCGATGCTGCAATTACACCTGCGGCTTTCTGTTGCTCTGAAAGGCTTGATACCATGTTATAGGCACCACGTAGCTTGAACGAGTGAACCGGCTGACGGTCTTCACGCTTTAGCTGAACCTGATTACCAATACGAGCACTTAAGCGAGGCATCTCTTGCAGAGGTGTCACGATTGCCGCTTCGTAAACTGGCGCTCTCAGGATCTGACGCAGGTAATCTGCGCCAGTTTGTTTTACGGGACTGACCGTGTCATCACTCATAGACTAGTCCTCTAGCTTAGACTTATCACGCACGGCGCCTTTGTCGGCACTGGTTGCCATGCTTGCGTAAGCTTTCAGTGCGAATGAAACTTCACGCTGACGGTTTTCTGGTTTCCAGCCTAGTGCGTCTTGCTTAACACGACGCGCTTCTAGCTCGGCTTCAGGCACATCAAGTGTGATTGAACGGCTAGGGATGTCGATAGTGATGATATCGCCAGTGTTTACTAGACCAATCACACCGCCACTTGCTGCTTCTGGAGAAGCGTGACCGATAGACAGACCCGATGTACCGCCAGAGAAACGTCCATCTGTTAATAGAGCACAAGACTTGCCTAGACCCATAGATTTTAGGTAAGTGGTTGGGTAAAGCATTTCTTGCATGCCCGGACCACCTTTAGGACCTTCGTAACGAATAACAACCACTTCGCCCGCTTTCACTTTGCCACCTAAGATGCCATCAACAGCACTATCTTGGCTTTCAAATACGATAGCAGGACCTTGGAATTTCAGGTTTTCTTCATCAACGCCTGCTGTCTTAACGATACAGCCATCAACCGCGATGTTGCCCGAAAGAACCGCCAGGCCGCCTTCTTGGCTGAATGCGTTCTCTTTAGTACGGATACAACCTTCTTTACGGTCGTCATCAAGACGATCCCAACGGCAATCTTGTGAAAATGCTTTGGTAGTACGAATGCCTGCAGGGCCAGCACGGAAGAACTTAAGCACTGCTTCGTCTTCTGTCTGCATGATGTCGTATTGAGCTAGCTGCTCTTGCATGCTTAGGCCAAGTACAGTGCGAGTTTGATTGTTCAGTAGGCCTGCGCGGTCTAGTTCACCTAGGATTGCCATAACACCACCAGCGCGGTGAACGTCTTCCATGTGGTATTTAGGTGTTGAAGGCGCAACCTTACATAGGTGTGGAACGCGGCGAGACATCTCGTCGATATCACCCATATCAAAGTCGACTTCACCTTCTTGAGCTGCTGCCAATAGGTGAAGAACGGTGTTACTCGAGCCACCCATTGCGATATCTAGAGCCATTGCATTTTCAAAGGCTGCGCGGTTCGCGATGTTACGAGGCAGTGCTGATGCGTCATCTTGCTCGTAGTAACGCTTAGTCAGGTCAACGATACGCTTACCAGCATTGATGAATAGCTCTTCACGGTCAGCGTGCGTTGCTAGCATAGAACCGTTACCAGGCTGAGATAGGCCTAGCGCTTCAGTTAGACAGTTCATTGAGTTAGCCGTGAACATACCTGAACAAGAACCACATGTCGGACACGCAGAACGTTCTACTTGCTCACTTTGCTCATCAGAAATCGTTGGATCGGCACCTTGAATCATTGCATCAACAAGGTCTAACTTGATGATTTGATCGGAAAGCTTGGTTTTACCTGCTTCCATTGGGCCGCCTGATACAAAGATCACTGGGATGTTTAGGCGCATAGCAGCCATCATCATTCCCGGAGTGATTTTGTCACAGTTAGAGATACACACCATCGCATCTGCACAGTGCGCATTCACCATGTACTCTACTGAGTCTGCGATAAGCTCACGTGATGGCAGTGAGTACAGCATGCCGCCGTGACCCATTGCGATACCATCATCAACCGCGATGGTGTTGAATTCTTTAGCGATACCGCCCGCTTTCTCGATTTCACCCGCAACCAGTTGACCCATATCTTTAAGGTGAACGTGGCCTGGTACAAATTGAGTGAAAGAGTTTACAACCGCGATGATTGGCTTACCGAAGTCATCATCTTTAACACCAGTTGCACGCCATAAAGCGCGCGCACCAGCCATGTTGCGTCCGTGGGTAGTCGTTGCTGAACGATAGATTGGCATTGCTTAAATCCTTATAAAATATTTGGCTGTTGCTTACTTAGTTGTTTGCGTTTGGTTTTCTGAAGTTTGGTCTGCTGGGTAAACGTAGTCTAACCAGCCCCACTTATCTTCAGTGGTTCCATTGAATAGACCAAAGTAAGCCGCTTGAACTTTTTCAGTGATAGGACCGCGTTTGCCTTCACCTACTGTAATTTTGTCTACGCTACGAACCGGAACGATTTCCGCCGCTGTGCCTGTCATGAATACTTCATCAGCAAGGTATAGCGCTTCACGAGCAATGTTCTCTTCACGGATCTCATAACCCATGTCTTTTGCTAGTGTCATGATCGAATCACGCGTGATACCCGGCAGAATCGCACTGGTCGCTGGTGGTGTGGATAGCACGCCGTTACGTACCACAAAGATGTTCTCACCAGCCCCTTCAGAAAGGTAACCATCAACACTCAGTGCGATGCCTTCATCGTAACCATGACGGCGAGCTTCGCCACCAACTAATAGTGAAGATAGGTAGTTACCACCGGCTTTTGCTGCGGTTGGGATCGTGTTTGGAGCGGCACGGTTCCAGCTAGAAATCATTGCATCAACGCCGTTTTCTAGTGCTTCTTCGCCTAGGTAAGCCCCCCAAGGGAAAGCAGCGATGATCAGTTCCATCTCAGTATTTTCTGGCGGGCAGACACCCAAACCAACGTTACCTACGAAACCTAGAGGGCGGATGTACGCTGACTCTAGCTTATTTTGGCGTAGCGTTTCGCGAGTCGCTTCCATAATTTCTTCCTCAGTGTAAGGAATAGGGAAGCGATAGATTTTTGCTGAGCCTTTTAGGCGCTTAGCATGTTCAGGGTGACGGAAGATAACCGGCCCTTTTGGTGTGTTGTAACAACGAACACCTTCAAACACAGAAGTACCGTAGTGCATTGCGTGAGTCAGGACGTGAACGTTCGCCTCTGCCCAAGGAACCATCTCACCGTTAAACCAAATATAGTCTGCCGTTTTAGCTGTCATGTTTGTGGTTCCTTATGCGTTTATCTTTTGTTGTAAGTTGTTGTTTGGCAATTCATTACGACTGATAGAGATAACGTCAACGGTACGCACATCCCACAGCTTTTCGATTTGATTGACTAAGAAAGAGATCGGACGGTCACTGTCTACAATGATCTCAACACTCGCCACTTTGCTTTCGTGGTTTTGAGTGCCCGCTACTTGCTTAACAATAAAGCCACGGTGGCGGATAACACGAAGAACACGCTCTAGTAGTACAGGCTTATCATCGGCTTTGATGTCTAATAGGTATCTTTTCATGTTATGTGTTCTCCAACATCTCACTGTTTGAAGCACCTGGCGGTACTAGTGGCCATACGTTTTCTTCTTCATCGATAAGAACATGAAGTAGGTAAGCGGTTTTGCTCTCTAGCATCTCTTTTAGTGCTGGCTCTACTTCTTCTTTACGCGTGATGGTTTTGCCCGGGATATCGAACGCTTTCGCGAGCATCACGAAATCAGGGTTGTCATCTAAGATAGTTTCACTGTGGCGGCCATCAAAGAACAGCGATTGCCATTGGCGAACCATACCCAAACGAGAGTTATTAAGCAGTACCATCTTCACTGGGATCTGACGACGCTTCAATGTGCCAAGCTCTTGAATGTTCATCATGAACGAGCCGTCACCAGAGATTAGAATAGATTGGTCATCAGGACGCCCAACCGAAGCACCCATTGCAGCTGGCAAGCCAAAGCCCATGGTGCCTAAACCGGCAGAGGTAATGAAGTTCTGTGGATCGCGAGGCTGAATGTGCTGAGCTGCCCACATTTGGTGTTGGCCCACATCAGTCGATACGATAGAGCTTGCTGGCATCATGTCTGACAGTTGCTTCAACAGCAGTGGAGCAAAAATCAGATCACCAGGGTGGTCGTAACGCCATTTGAATGAGCTACGAAGACCTTCAGAGTGATGAACCCAAGAGGAGATGTCTTGGCTTAGCTCTAGTTGAGGCATGATCTTGTTGATGTCACCGCGAATTGGCGCATTGGCAAGACGCAGTTTGCTGAACTCAGCGGCATCGATATCGATATGGATAACCTTAGCATGCGGCGCAAAGGTATCGAGTTTGCCAGTTACTCGGTCATCAAAACGAGCACCGACAACAATCAACAGGTCACTCTCTTGAACCACAAGGTTAGCGGCTTTAGTGCCGTGCATACCCAGCATGCCAAGGTAGTGTGGGTCGTCACGTTCGATAGTGCCCAAGCCTTTCAGTGTGCTTACTGCTGGCATTGGGTTTAGGCGTAAAAACTCACGAACCGCATCGGTTGCTTTAGCAAGTTGAACACCACCACCTACGTATAAAACAGGACGGGTCGCTTGAGACAAAAAGTACTGTGCCTGTTCAATGGCATCAGTTGTCGCAACAGGAATTGCGGGTGGAGTAAATTCAGGAAGAGCGTTAACAGGTGCTTCTGCTAGTTGAACGTCTTTAGCGATATCGACGATAACCGGGCCAGGGCGGCCAGACTTTGCTACCACAAACGCTTCAGCGAGGGTTGGAGCTAGCTCTTCAATATCAGTTACTAGGTAGCTGTGTTTAGTACATGACAGAGACATACCAATCACATCCATTTCTTGGAATGCATCGGTACCAATGTGGGAACTTGCAACCTGACCTGTGATAGCAACCAATGGGATTGAATCCATAAAGGCATCAGCAAGGCCAGTGACTAGGTTGGTTGCACCTGGTCCCGAGGTTGCCATACAAACAGCGACATCTTGTGTTGCTCTAGCCATGCCGATCGCGGCCATAGCGGCGCCTTGCTCATGGCGACATAGGATATGTTCAACCCCGCCGTCATAGAGTGCATCGTAGATTGGCATGATGGCACCACCGGGGTAACCAAATACGGTCTCAATTCCTTGTTGCTTGAGTGCGGATACGACTAGTTCTGCGCCTTTCATCGGAATTCTCCCGTATTACCTTTATTTTGGTAACTGTTTCCTTTGTCTCTGCACATCTTGTGCTCCCATTCTTCCTGTAAATCGGCAAAGCCGAAAATGCTCAAAAATATAAAAATCGAATGTTTAAATTAGAAAAAACCCCCGGACTTGTCAGTGCGGGGGTTTTTTCTAATTCGTGGTTACTTTCTTCCCACTCGCCCCCGCGCAGTCTTAATAATGACTACGATAATCAGGTTAATCAGTGCGTAAATGCGAGCGTTAAAAATCATAATATTCGAGTTTTCTCGTTTATTGTCTTCAGTAAATGTCTACATCTCTAGTGTTATCACACAAATCTGCCGCATGACAAGGGAAATGTCATTCTTTTTTCACATTAAAATACCATTCCACCAAGCTATATAACAACCTTATCGCTTTGGTGAGCAACGAATATCCAGAGCGAATACTTTTAAATCAAAGACAAAGGAAAGTTATGGGACTCGCGATAATTCATAGCCGAGCTAGTGTGGGTGTAGAGGCGCCAGAAGTGACCGTTGAGGTGCATATAAGCAACGGAATGCCTGGTTTCACGCTGGTGGGTCTACCTGAAACAACGGTCAAGGAATCTAAAGACCGAGTGAGAAGCGCGATCATCAATTCTCGCTTTGAGTTTCCATCGAAAAGAATCACGGTCAATCTCGCCCCAGCCGATTTGCCCAAAGAAGGTGGCCGTTTTGACCTGCCCATCGCGCTTGGGATTTTGGTGGCGTCAGATCAGCTTCCGACATCAAAAATAGCTCAACATGAATTTATCGGTGAGTTGGCATTGTCAGGAGAACTTCGCTCGGTAAAGGGCGTTTTACCTGCGACGTTAGCCGCCGACAGTGTAGAGCGATGCTTAGTTGTCCCACATCATAACGGTGATCAGGCTGCGCTGGTGGGCAAGGGAGCGCATAAATCTGCACAAACCTTGTTGGAGGTTTGTGCTGACATGTGTGGACAGGCTCAGCTTGGGCTATATAGAACGGAACATCATCAGGCTGATGTTTCAGTGCTTCGCGACCTACAAGATATTATCGGCCAACAACAAGGAAAGCGAGCTCTAGAGATAGCCGCTGCTGGGAATCATAACTTATTGTTTCTTGGCCCACCCGGAACCGGAAAAACTATGCTCGCTTCTCGACTGCGTGACCTATTACCTGAAATGAGTGATGACGAAGCGATGGAAACCGCGTCGGTGGCCTCGTTAACGCAACAAGAAATCAATCAATACAACTGGAAGCAACGACCTTTTCGCTCTCCTCACCATTCCAGTTCAATGGCGGCATTAGTGGGTGGTGGTTCGGTGCCTCGCCCCGGAGAGATCTCTTTAGCGCATAACGGCTTATTGTTCTTAGATGAGATGCCGGAGTTTGAGCGCAAGGTGCTTGATTCATTACGAGAGCCACTAGAGTCGGGCGAGATCATTATCTCCCGTGCTGCGGGCAAGACTCGTTTTCCTGCGCGTTTTCAATTGGTCGGTGCACTTAACCCAAGTCCAACGGGTTATTACGAAGGTAACCAGGCGCGCGCCAACCCACAGATCATCCTGCGTTACCTCAATCGCTTATCTGGGCCCTTGCTGGATAGGTTCGATATGTCATTGGAGATACCTCTGTTGCCAAAAGGAATGTTGGCCGAAGGCGGTGATCGCGGTGAAACCACTCAAGTAGTTAAGCAAAGGGTTAGGCAGGCGCGAGAGTTAATGCTATCTCGCAACCATAAATCGAATGCACTGTTAGGTAGCCGAGAAATTGAGAAGTATTGCCCACTGCGACGCGAAGATGCAGAGTTTCTTGAGACAGCACTACATCGCTTGGGTTTATCGATTCGTGCTTATCATCGAATTATTAAGGTGGCACGAACCATTGCCGACCTTGACGGTAACGAGCAGATCGAAAAGAAACATCTATCAGAAGCGCTAGGCTATCGCGCGATGGATCGCTTGCTGAAACAACTCACAGCTCAAGCTGTCTAGCAAGCAGAAAAAGCCTGCTTAGATGCAGGCTTTCGTTGGATTGCAGTTCATACTCGCTAAGGTTAGAACTTGTAGTTCAAGCCAACTGAAACTATATATTGAGACTCGTCGTAGAAGGTAATGTTCGAGTCGCTGGTGCCGTAGCCTGCCAGTGAAATAAACGACCAGTTTTCCCAATCCATGAATTGATCATACTCATAGGCGGCGAATAGGTTGATATTGTCGTCGCTGCGTTTCTTGTCGTAGATCGGGTTGCTCGCATCGTAAGAGCGTTGGCTGTAACCCGCTGTTAGTGCGTACTGGTGACGCCCCATGCCACCAAACAAGCTTACCTCACCACCGAATTGGTCGTAAGATTCAGCTTTACCATCAGCATCACGTGTTTGATAGATGACGGATGGAATAAGCATCATGGTACGACTAAGTGGCAGGCGATATTGACCTTTCAAGTAGAGAGTATTGGCATCTCGTTTGAGCTCTTGATCTTGAATATCATCCTTGTCGACATCTTTGGTCGCATAGGCCATGTCTAGCGAGAAAGCTGAGCCCGCAATGTTGCTTAGCTTCAAACGAAACGCATTGCCAGTTTCATCGGTCTTGGTGCGAGCTGATGTGGTGTTGTATGGATCAGCCCAAGTTTCACCAGACATAATGGTTGGCAGCAGTGAAGCGTCGATCACCATGCCTGACTCAAGTTGGTATTTGTAACCGACTTCGAGAACTACAGTACCTGTTGCTACATCATCTCGCGCGGTACCTGTGTATACCTGATGGTTTAGCTTTTCACCAAAGGTATAAGCAACACTACCTAAAGGAGCAACCAGAAAAGAGCTTTCCGAAGAAGCCTTCTGATCTGTGGATGAAAGATTGCTATCAGCATCGGTATTAAAGTTCGAGGTGGAAGAGGTAACCCCGGTATTGAGAGAGATTTCACCACTGAAACCTTGTTGGTCTGCAAGCTTGGCAAAAGCGGGAGAAGCCGCAACGCTCAATGCCAAGAGAGTTATTTTTATTTTCATTCAAGGGCTCCTTGCCCACCGGTTCTTAGGACGGGTTATTGATAGCAGTAAAGCTTTAAACTTCCAGGTTAATTATTTATCAATAATGATTTTTGAACTAGCAAAAAAAAAGGAAGCCGAAGCTTCCTTTCATCAATGGCTTACTTCTTTAATAAGAAGTTCACGAGCTCGAAGTACTCATCAAGAGAGTTGATACCTTGAGCTTCTACTAGGTAGCGGTTGTTAACCACAACAGCGGGTACACCTGAAAGGCCGCTGTCTTTGAATGCTTTGTCGAAGCGACGAACCATAGAATCTACAGCAAAGCCGTTATACGCAGCATCGAATTTCTTCGCATCAACGCCTTCGTCTAGGAAGATTTGACGCAGTTCTTCTTCATCACGTGGTGGCTTGTTCATTGTGTGGATGCGGTTAAACATCACTGGCACCATTTTATCTTCAACTTTCAGTGCAATCATTGTCGCGTAAGCTTTGCTCATTGGCAGACCCATGTTGCCACCCATGAATGAAACATGGTTCTTCTGTAGCTTAGCGTCTTTAGGTAGCTGTTGTTTTAGCTGCTGGATGATTGGCTCAAAGCTATTACAGTGTGGGCAGTAAAAAGAGAAGAACTCTGTCACCATTGGTTTTTTTGATGCTTCTAGGTCGAGAACTTTGTAGTGTTCACCTTCGTTAAATTTCGCAGCGTGAGCGGTAAGGCTCAACATGATCAATGAGAAAAATGCGAATAGCTTTTTCATTTATCCAATCTCCATTATGTTTGAATTTTTATCTAGTTGTATGTTGCGATTGCTGTTACCACTGAGGCATTAACGAAAGTGGTGGCTCTTGCAGGGTAGCAATTTGCTCTTTACAAGCAAGTACTTGTTGCTCCCAATATTTCGGATCATTAAACCACGGGAAGGCCAGAGGAAACGCAGGATCGTGCCATCGTTTCGCCAACCATGCCATGTAATGCACCATACGTAGACCGCGTAGTGGTTCGATTAGTTTCAGTTGTGCGGTATTAAAATCGCAAAACTCTTGGTAACTCTCTAGCAAAATATCCAGTTGCATCAGCTTATCTTGGCGCTCGCCATTGAGCAGCATCCACAGATCTTGTATCGCAGGGCCGTTACGTGCGTCATCAAGATCGACGAACATTGGCCCATCGCGCCACAAAATATTGCCAGGGTGGCAGTCACCGTGCAGGCGGATATTCTCAATGTTGCTCGGCCACTGGCTCTCTAGCTCTTTGATCAGAAGGTCAACGTCATTGAAGAAGGCATTTTCTAGGTGCGTCGGGATAAACTGAGAGTTCTCTAGAATCTTACGTGGCTGATAAAGGTATTCATCTAAGCTGATGGTCGGGCGATGCTGGAATGTTCTTCCCGCGCTGGCTTTATGAATACGACCAAGAAAGCGTCCTACGCCTTCCAATTGATCTAGATTGTCAACTTCATACTGTCTGCCGCCAACACTTTCAAATAGTGCAAATAGGTAGCCTTGGTATTCATGTAAGGTTGCACCGTTGATTCGCATTGGAGGCGCAACCGGCATCTCTTGTTCGATAAGCTCGAGTGCGAAGTCATGCTCTTCTTGGATCTGTGCCTTGTTCCAGCGTTGTGGACGGTAAAACTTAACGACGTAGCGCTTACGGTCTTCATCGGTGAACTGATAGACACGGTTTTCGTAACTGTTGAGAGCGAGAAGCCCGGATTCAGCGCGAACTCCGATGCTCTCCAGTGCGTACCACATGAAGTCAGGAGTCAGGTTATCAAAGTTAAAGGCTTGCATCGTCATAGAATAAAAAAGGCTCATTACTGAGCCTTTTTCCATTTATTGGGTTGTTATACCAAGCACTACGGTGCGGGTATCAGAGCTTCTTGATAAAGCGGCTTTCGACTTCCATCGTAAACTCTTCATTATCCGAGAGTATAAACTGAATTGTCGAAACTGGTGAGCTCAGTTTTTCTGGGTCGGCGCCCAAACTGATAGGTAGGTTCAAAACCTCGCCTGGATCGACAGTAATCGTCTGTTTACCATACCAGATAGAATCGGGCAGTCCGCTAACATCGAGTTTGTACTCTTGCTCTTGTTGAGTCTTGTTGATCACTTTCAAGGTGTAGGTGTTTTCAACCAACCCTTGGTTATTGACTCTAAACAGTTGGTTTCGGTCACGCAGAACACTTAGGCCGGCAGGATCAACGCTCGCGATTTGGGCGAAGAACAAGCCCAGCATCACGATCAAGATAGCGCCATAGCCCAACAGCTTGGGACGCATTACCTTGGTCGAGTGACCTTCAAGTCTGTGCTCGGTGGTGTAATTGATCAGGCCTTTCTCATAGCCCATACGCTCCATCGTGTTGTCACAGGCATCAATACACGCGCCGCAGTTAATACACTCGTATTGCAGGCCGTCACGGATATCGATACCCGTAGGGCACACTTGTACACACAGATTACAGTCAATACAGTCGCCTAGACTAAGCTCTTTTGGATCGGCTTTACGAGAGCGAGGGCCACGGCTTTCACCACGTTCTGTGTTGTAACCAACGATGAAGGTGTCTTTATCGAACATTGCCGACTGGAAACGCGCGTAAGGACACATGTGCAGACAAACAATTGAACGCATCCAACCCGCATTGGCATAAGTACATCCAGCAAAGAACAGTACCCAAAACACCGGCCAGAAAGACGAGTTAAAGGTAAAGAAGCCAACCACTAACTCTTTGATTGGGATGAAGTAACCAACAAAGGTTAAGCCCGTCGCAATGGCAATCGCCCACCACGCAATGTGTTTGAGGGTTTTTCTGAGGATTAAATTGCTCGTCAGTTTGCCCGAGTCTTGTTTTCTTCGCTTATTGGCAGCGCCTTCTAGCTTCTCTTCGAACCAGATATACATGAAGGTCCAGACGGTTTGTGGGCATAAATAGCCACACCAGACACGGCCTAAGAAGGTGGTTATGAAAAACAGGCCAAACGCGGCAATCATAAATAGGATCGCGAGTAGGGTCAGATCTTGCGGGTATAAGGTGGTGCCAAAGAAGTTGAACTGTTGGCTGCCGATATCGAGCAAGATCGCTTGACGTTCACCAAAGGGAATCCATGGGATAAGCGCAAAAAGTAAAAGTAAGAACCAACCGCCATAGCGACGCAGTTGTTGGAATTTACCTTTGCTTTCTCGAACATAGATTCGGTTACTTGGGTTAAATCGATCTCCATTACCTTTATGTGTTTTCGGGTTAAAGGTTTTAGGAGTCACATCTTTGATATCGATTTTATCCTGACTCATGGACTATCCTTTTTGTGGCTTGTTTGCCCGGTTAAGTCGGGCATGACGACATTACTTGAAAGTATGGTTTAGAGAACCTGTTGAAATTGAGCTTGGTGCATTTGTTGTTATCGCACTCACTCTTATTATTTTAGAAGATTCTTATGGATGGCGATTATAGCGACAATCTTGTTCTCATTTCTTTAACGCTATCAACCTTTAACAACAAAAGTCATAACAGTTGTGACGAAAAAATAGCGAACAGAAACAAAAAAGCGACCTGGTGGTCGCTTTTTAAAATTGAGTGTTTTATCTATACGGCAATTGAGCTCTAAACTAACGGGCGACTAAAGAAGGCCACGTGCTTTTAGAATTGCGGTTTTGAAATCATCTTCTTGGTCTTTTTTCAGGCCCGGGATCATCTCATCTTTTTCGCTGTTGCGCATTTTTAGGTGATAGATAAGAACATCGTCAGTCAGTTCTTCAAGCTTGCCTTGGTAGCCCGCTTCTTTTGATAGCTTAATGATGAACTCTAATAGGTTAAGCTCTTGATCTTTCTGCCACTCAGGCTCCATCAGTTCAAGCAGTTCTTCAATGCGGTGACACTTCATACTTTATTTCTCCACAAATTTTATAATGATTTGTGGCTAAGGTATCAAATCGGGTAGGGAATACCAATGTGTAAACACATTTCAAGATGGGAGCGGGCAAGAAAAAAGCGCAGTAAAAACTGCGCTTTTTGTTAAGCGGCTTTAATCACTTTCGTTGTAGTCGGTGCTAATAAAGCAGTCTTCTCAACTAGAGTCATTGTAGGAGCCAATTTCTTAGCCGTTGGAGCAGCAACAAAGCCACTACGACGACGCATCGCACTACGGTTGGTGTGCGAGAACCTGACAGCTGTTGGGCGCATTAATTTACCTAACGGTCAGGCATATCCATTGCCAATCTAATGGCCTGATTTACCATGAGCTCCACCTCAATTGCTTGAAGCGTCACTCGTCTGGCTTTCGCCAATCCGAAGAATAAATCAGGATAATGATATGCATGCATATCAAGGCTTAGATTATCACTATCTAAGTTATCGATCGACGCCTGAGTGATAAATAGACGATATTAGAGCTAAAATAGTGTGAGCAGTATATTTGAGTTTGAACCTCTTTCAGGCTTAAGATGATGCTTTAAAGGAGGTGCATATGTCGTTCTTAAAGAAAACGTTAGCAAGTTTTGGAATTGGATCTGCCAAGGTGGATTCTGTATTGCAACAGGAAGTGCTTTATCCAGGCAAGAAGGCGAGCATTATTGTGCATGTCTATGGTGGCGCTCAGCCACAAGAGATCGACAATATCGATCTCAACTTGTGCTGTCGTTACGTCAAAGAAATTACTATGAATTCGCAAAGGCAAGAGGGCGGTCAAACACGTCGAATGCACCAGACATACTCGTTGGCCAAATGGAGCCTGCCGTATGCCTTTGTTATTCAGCCGGGTGAAACCCGTGATTTTGAATGTGAGTTTGATGTCCCGCTGAACACACCTGTCACGATTGGTGATTCAAAGGTGTGGCTAGAAACCGGGCTCGATATTGCGATGGCGATTGATCCATCGGATAAGGATATTTTAACGGTTCGCCCAGATGCACTTCTTGATGGTATTTTTAATGAACTAGAAGCTCAAGGTTTACGCATTCGCCAAGTTGAGTGCGAAGCAGTAGAGGGCTTTGAACTGCCATTTGTTCAAGAGTTTGAGTTTGTCCCTACCACTGGTCCATATCATGGCCGCTGGCGTGAACTGGAAGTGGTTGCTCATCGTGATGAAACCGAGCTTAAGTTGTGGTTTGAGATAGACCGTAATCGCGATGGTGCAAAAGGCATGTTGGCGAGCTTGTTAGGCATTGGCCAACTGCAGCGTCAATTGAGTGTGCCATTGGATACGTCACCACAAGATGCGGGCAAGATGGTACTTGAGTATCTAGACAACGCATCTTAGTTAGCTCTTTGGTTCTGTAGCTTTAGAGACCTTAGCTTCATCACACCGTTTAGGCGTTATTAATGTCATAAAAGATGTCATAAAAATTTAAGCTTACACGTGTAAGCTTAATGTGCAATACTAGGCAAATCGAACATTTACTCTAGTAGGATAATCATGTCTGCATCATCGGCGAGCGAATACAGTGACATCGAAGAACGCGCCAATGCGATAACCCATGGCTTGGGTGTTGTGCTTGGCGTGGTTGGTTTAATCCTGCTGCTGATTCGTGCGTTTGACCATCAAGCCGACATACTGACTATTGCGAGTATGGCGGTATATGGCAGCAGTATTATCCTACTCTTTCTCGCTTCCACGCTTTATCACTCGATCACCACAGAAAAGACCAAGCGATTACTGAAAACTCTCGATCACTGTGCGATCTACTTATTGATCGCTGGCAGTTACACGCCATTTTTATTGGTGAGTTTAAGAACACCATTGGCGATGGGTTTGATGGCAGTGATTTGGGGTATCGCGCTAGTCGGAATCATTATGAAGATTGCCTTCGTCTACCGATTTAAGCGTTTGTCATTGGTGACTTACTTGGCGATGGGTTGGTTATCGCTGATTGTGGTTTATCAACTGGCGATGAATATCGAGATGGGTGGTTTGGTGCTACTAGCACTCGGTGGCGTGATTTACTCGTTGGGTGTGATTTTCTATGTGGCAAAACGCATCCCTTACAATCATGCCATCTGGCATTTGTTTGTGTTGGCGGGCTGCGCTTGCCATTTCTTCGCTATTTATTTGTACGTGACTCCGGTTTAGCGAGCCAGTACCTCAGTAATCTCAGCTTTAATCTGATATTCAGGGTGTTGTTCTAGGTCGAGCTTGATGAGCTTGCCTTCTTCACCCGTCTTTGGTCGTAGGTATGTGTCGGCCATTCGTTTGATTGATTTCCACACAGCAACTTCTTCTTCTGCCAACAACTCACCTTCTGCAGTAAATACGCTGATGTTAAGTGATACCAAAATGACCGCTTGAGTGCCTTGGTTAGTGATGGCTGTCGGAATGATAAGCTCACCATCTTCATAGCGACTTGCACCCAGTACAACATCCACTCCTGACTGAGACAGCTGTAAGCTTGGCTTTTTACTATTAACCACAATCGTAGTGCCACGCGTGTTCGTTGCGACAGGTACGGCTACGACAGGCACTGCAGTCTCTGATGTTGTCGTTGCTGCTTCCGTTTGCTTTGGTGCCACGTATTGCCAAGTAAAATCATCTTTGAGTAACACTTGCTTGCCATCAGGCAAGGTGACCATTTGATCAGCAAAGGCAGAACTTACGAATACTGAGTTTGCGAGCAATGCGCTAGCGAGAAGTACGTATGATTTCATCTGTGTTTCCTTGATTTTGTGCTTGGTTAACGTCGCCAAAAGGCTGGGAAAAATAGAACAATGAGCGTCAATATCTCGAGTCGCCCCATCAGCATTCCTAAGCTTAGCAACCATTTAGCGGCGTCGGGCAGTGGAGCAAAGTTCCCGGTTGGACCGATAACGCTGCCCATACCAGGACCAACGTTGGCAACGGCTGTGATAGCGCCAGATATACTGGTCACGGGATCAAGCCCCATCGCGCTCAAGCCACCTGCAATTAAGATAATCGTAATAAAGAACATCAAACCAAATGCGACTAGTGAACGCACAATATCGTCATTCACCGGTCGCTGATTGTAGCGTTGAACAAACACGCCCGACGGGTGAATCAGTTTCATCATCTGCTTATGAAGCATGGTCATCGCGATCTGGAAGCGGAAGATCTTGATACCACCAGAGGTTGAACCTGAGCACGCGCCCGCCATCATTAAAAAGGCAAACAGCGTGGTAGGCAAAGCGCCCCACGCGGTGAAATCTTCTAAGCCAAAACCGGTTGTGGTTACGACTGACACAATGTTAAACATCGAAACACGCATCGCATCCAATACCGTGTAGCCATCTCTGACCACCAGCCATGTGGATATCACAGCACTGGTGACTAAGAATAGGTAAGCGAAGCCTCTCACTTGGGCATCTTTGTAGAGGATAGAGAGCTTTCTACCGCGCAGCGCACTGACAAAGAGTAAAAACGGCAAGCCACCTAAGAACATGAATACAGTACCCACCCAGTGAGCGCTGTTCGAGAAGTGGTTCATAGAACCGTCTGAGGTTGAGTAACCGCCTGTAGATAGCGTGGTGAATGAGTGGTTGATGGCATCAAACACACTCATGCCCGCAAATAGGTAGCTCACCAAGCATAGGCCTGTTAATACCAAATAGACCGCCACGATGTTCTTGGCGACGGTTTTTGCTCTCGGGCTGCTTTTATCTGACCAATCGGAAGACTCAGTTTGGAACAAGCGCATACCACCGACGTTAAGCATTGGTAGAACCGCTACTGCCATTACGATGAACCCAACACCACCAAGCCACTGCAATATAGATCGCCATAATAGAATGCTTGGTGACATGCTGTCTAAGCCGCTTAATACGGTTGATCCTGTCGTGGTGATACCCGACATGGTTTCAAAATAGGCATCAGTGAAGCTGATGTGGTTGATGAAGACAAAGGGTAGTGCAGCGAAGGCGCTGGCAATAGTCCAGACCAGAGAGGTGATCAGGAACATGTCCCGCACCCCTAATCGAAACTTAGCGGAGCGGCCTAAGCTTAAGCAGATGAATGCCACAATGTGCGTGATCACTACCGATTGACCAAACTCGAGGAAGCCACCGGTGCCAGTAAAAAAGGCAACCAATGTAGGGATGTACATGAAAAGGGCGAGTTTTGATAACACTAACCCTATCACTAATAATATCGGACGAAAGTTGACCATAGCTTAATAGACCATAGCTTAAATAGATTACAGCTTTGTGCCGGAGCGTCGTTCTCACAAAAAGAAAGTTGCGAGAAGAAGCTTACGAGAACAAGGCTATAAGAAGAATGGGCTCGGTTGGAATAGAGACTCAACATCAGGTACGTATTTCTTGTCCACTAGGAACATCACAACGTGGTCATCTTGTTCAATTACGGTTCTATCGTGCGCAATAAGAACCTCTTCTCCGCGAACAATTGCACCAATAGTGGTGCCCGGTGGTAGCTTGATGTCGCCAATCGCTCGGCCAACCACTTTCGATGTGGTTTCGTCACCGTGAGCAATGGCTTCGATCGCCTCTGCAGCGCCGCGACGTAGAGAGGATACGTTAACAATATCAGCACGACGAACGTGAGTAAGCAGCGCAGAAATGGTCGCTTGCTGTGGAGAGATAGCAATATCAATCACGCCACCCTGAACAAGGTCTACGTAAGCACCACGCTGAATCAGTACCATTACCTTCTTGGCACCCATTCGCTTCGCCAGCATTGCTGACATGATGTTGGTTTCATCTTCATTGGTTAGGGCAATGAACACGTCCACCTGATCGATGTTCTCTTCGGTTAGCAGTTCTTGGTCGGCGGCATCACCACAGAATACGATGGTGTTTTCTAATTCTTCAGATAGCTTCTCAGCACGAGTGTAACTACGTTCGATAAGCTTGATGCTGTAGCTCTGCTCAAGGCGTTTCGCCAAGCTTGCACCAATGTTACCACCTCCGACAATCATGATGCGGCGGTATGGCTTCTCTAGGCGTTGCAGTTCACTCATTACTGAGCGGATATGGTTACTCGCGGCCACGAAGAAAACCTCATCGTCTGCTTCAATGATGGTAGTGCCTTGCGGGCGAATAGGGCGGCCTTGACGGAAAATAGCAGCAACACGAGTATCGATGTGCGGCATGTGCTCACGCAAAGCAGATAGGGCGTTACCGACCAGTGGACCACCGTAGTAGGCTTTTACTGCGACGAGGCTAACTTTCTGTTCAGCAAAGCTCACAACCTGCAATGCGCCTGGGTATTGAATCAGGCGCTCGATATAGCTGGTCACTAGCTCTTCGGGTGCGATCAGGTGATCGACTGGGATGGCACCTGATTTGAATAACGCTTCTTTCTCTTCTAGGTATTGAGGAGAGCGAATACGAGCAATTCGGTTTGGCGTATTGAAAAGAGAGAAAGCAACCTGACACGCAGCCATGTTGGTTTCATCCATGTTGGTTACGGCAACCAACATGTCGGCATCTTGCGCACCCGCTTCACGTAGTGTGTTTGGGTGGCTGGCATAACCGTTTACAACCCTAAGGTCGTACTTATCCTGAAGTTCACGAAGTCGGTCAGCATTACGGTCGACAATGGTGATGTCGTTGTTTTCACCAACCAGGTTTTCAGCAAGGGTACCGCCAACTTGTCCAGCACCTAGGATAATGATCTTCATAGCCTTTCTCTTTTCTTTACCGTGGTAATTCTAGTTATCTAACTTTATTTTGATAATGCACTAGAAAGAAACAGCGGCTAAGAAATAAATTCTTAGCCGCTGTTAGTTGTTATGCCTGTTTTACTAGAACTGCGTAGTAGAAGCCATCCATATCTTCTTCTCCAGGTAGTATTTGACGACCCGGATTTTCGATATCAGACCCAACCAACGTAGCGTTCTCAGTGCGTGCTAGGAATGCTTTCACTTGCAGCACGTTTTCTTGCGGCGTGATAGAACAAGTCGCATAAACCATGGTGCCGCCTTCTTTCAGCTGACGCCACATTGCATCCATAATCTCGCTTTGCAGTTCAGCCAGCGCATCAATGTCAGACGCACGACGTAGCCACTTGATGTCAGGGTGACGGCGAATGACGCCAGTCGCTGAACAAGGTGCATCAAGTAGGATACGGTCGAACTTATCACCCATCCACCACTCTTCTGGGTAGCGAGCATCACCACAAATTACGTCGGCACGCAGTTGTAGACGCTCAAGGTTATCGTAAACGCGGTCTAGACGTTTAATGTCGCAGTCAATCGCAACCACTTCAGTGTCTTGAGTGTGCTCAAGAATGTGTGCCGTTTTACCACCTGGCGCAGCACAACAATCTAAGATCAGCTCACCATCTTTTGGTGTTAGGTAGTCAACCGAAAGCTGAGCGGCAGCGTCTTGCACTGATACCCAACCTCTGTCGAAGCCAGGAAGCAAAGTAACATCACAAGGTGCAGCTAATTTTATGGCATCGGCTGCTTCTGGGTGCAATGTGTATTCAATGTTTTCGTTTTTAAGTAGTTCAACATACTCGTCACGAGTGTGGTGTTGGCGGTTAACGCGCAGCCACATTGGTGCCTTACTGTTGTTTGCTTCAACCAGTTGCTCCCATTGATCTGGGTAGCTCTCTTGAAGCATTTTTAGAATCCAGCTTGGGTGGCCGTATTTGCCTGCATTGTGACTAACGGCTTTCTCGTCCAGTTCTTCTTGGTCACGTAGGTAGCTACGTAGCACAGCGTTGATCAAACCACTCAGGCTTGGACCACGCAGTGTTTTAGTGCCCTCAACCGTTTCAGCAACCGCGGCATGCGAAGGGATACGCATGAAGCTTAGTTGGTAAATGCCCACCAAGATTAGGTGGTGGAATACACGCTTTTTACCTTTAAGCGGGTTTTCCATCAGTTCGTTAGCGATTGACTCTAAACGAGGCAGGTAACGAAGTGCGCCGTAGCAAATCTCTTGCAGTAGAGCATGGTCTCGTGGACGGATCGTTTTTTGAGCCGCAGGGAGAGCGTGTGACAGAGAGTGGCCTTTATCGACAACTTGGAATAGGACATTTGCAGCAGCAGCGCGAACATTCATGAGGGGTACCGAATATTTATTTGAATACATGAGGGCATCTCTGCCCTCGTAAAGGTTTTCTAAGCTGCGTAATTAGCAGCTTTAAAAGCGGATTAAGAAAGTTGTGTACCAACTTCAAACCAGCTTGCACGTGAGTTCAAGATATCCTGAACTGACATGGCTTTTTTACCTGGAACTTGCAGTTGTTCAAGAACAAGTACGCCTTGCCCTGTCGCAACATAGATACCAGTTTTATCCGCTTGCAGAATGGTACCTGCAGGCTTATCAGAAGTTTGCTCTGCCACACGGCTTTGCCATACTTTAATGCTGTTCTCAGCAGCTTCAAAGTGACTCATTGGCCATGGGTTGAAGGCACGAACGCAGCGCTCAATATGCGCAGCTTCATCACTCCAGTTGATACGCGCTTCTTCTTTGCTTAGCTTCTTCGCGTAGTTCGCAAGCTCATCGTCTTGCTTTTCTGCAACTGCTTTGCCAGAAGCGATGTCCGCTAGACATTCAACAAGCGCATCAGGGCCAAGGCCCGCTAATTTCTCGTACATAGATGCGCTAGTATCTGTCGCTTCGATAGGCAGCGTCGCGATACTTAGCATGTCGCCAGTATCTAGGCCGATATCCATCTGCATGATCGTCACGCCTGTCTCTTTATCACCTGCCCAAATAGAGCGTTGAATCGGAGCAGCACCACGCCAGCGCGGTAGGATAGAGCCATGTACGTTGATACAACCTAAGCGAGGTGTATCTAATACAACTTGCGGAAGCAATAAGCCGTAAGCGACAACAACCATGATGTCAGCGTTCAATTCAGCTAGCTCTTGCTTAGCCTCACCTGACTTGAAGTTTTCTGGTTGGTAAACCGGAATATTGTTTTCAAGTGCGATGTTTTTTACTGGGCTCGCAGTGAGTTTTTTACCGCGGCCTGCTGGGCGATCTGGCTGTGTGTAAACAGCAACAACTTCATGCTCCGAAGACAACAACGCCGCCAAGTGACGGGCGGCGAAATCCGGAGTACCTGCAAAGACAATTCTTAAAGACTGACTCAAGGTAGGCTTCCTTCTAATTTAGTAATAGCAGCGGTTATTAACCTTGTTTCTCGTTGAAACGTTTAATCTTCGCTAGCTTATCTTGGATACGTTTACGCTTTAGTGGCGATAGGTAATCAACAAACAACTTGCCTTCTAGGTGGTCAAGTTCGTGCTGAACACAGATAGCCAGAAGGTCGTCAGCGTCGAATGTGAATTCGTTGCCGTCACGGTCTAGTGCTTTAACCGTTACTTCTGCAGCGCGAGGTACTAGAGCTCGAGCGCCTGGTACAGATAGGCAGCCTTCTTCGATTCCATCTTCGCCGCGCTTCTCAGTAATTTCAGGGTTGATAAGCACCATTGGCTCATCACGTGTTTCTGAAATATCGATAACAACGATGCGTTGATGGAAATCTACTTGCGTTGCCGCAAGGCCGATACCTTCTTCGTCGTACATGGTTTCAATCATGTCATCAACGAACTTTTGAATCTCTGGGGTAACTTCTTTTACCGGTTTCGCCACGGTACGTAGACGATCATCTGGTAATGTTAATACTTGTAATACAGACATATACACTCGAAATATTGAACTGTGCCGAAACAGCTTAAACCTTGTTGGCTCAATTCTAGACATTTTAGAGGTCAAATGACAGCATCCTGAAGGTAATTCTCAAATCAGATGTCATATATTCAGACCAAGGAACCTAGGTCATGCGTCATTTTTCTCCCATTTTTTCTCTTGTTTGTGCCTCGCTTTCGTTCGCCGCTACGGCTGAAAATAGCGCTCAACCTTTAACCATTAAGCAGGGCGCACCTGAGGCGTATGTGGTGGTAAAGGGCGATACCTTATGGGATATATCTGCGATGTATCTTGATAGCCCGTGGTTGTGGCCAAGGTTATGGCAGGGAAACCCTGAGATAGAAAATCCTCACCTTATTTATCCCGGAGACAAACTGTCGTTGGTTTGGATTAATGGTGAACCTGTCTTGAGCCTCAAGCCTGTTATCAAACTCAGCCCTAAGATTCGTGTTTCTGAGAAGAAAGCAGTACCTACCGTCAACGAGGGACTGGTTCTACCTTATTTACAGTCTGATCGCTTGGTAGAGCAGCAAGATATCGAATCGGCACAACGAGTATTAGGAACCAGTGATGGTAAACGTTTCTTATCGGGTGCAGACCGGTTGTTTATCTCAGGTAACCAACAACATCAAAAGTGGGGTATCTACCGCGCAGTTGAAACCTACCAACGGCAGCAACCCCAAGCGAGTATTACCTCTTTGCGACTGGTCGCCACTGCGCGCTTAAAAGAGGTGGATGCTGAGTTCAGCAGCTTGCAGATAGACACTCAGCTGCAAGAGGTATTGCTGAACGACCTTGTGCTACCAGAACTTGGTGTTGATCAGGTGAAGCTCTCTACCACGTTTTATCCTGCACCTAGTGCGGCGGGTCAATTTGCTAATATCTTGGGCTCATTAGATGGCAGCCAATACAGCGCGAAGAATCAGGTGGTAGTGATCAACAAAGGTTCACAGGATAACCTTCGCCAAGGTTCTATGTTTACCCTCAGCGAAAGCGGTGCGGTGGTGTTTGGTAAGCAAGGTGAATACAGTTATAAAGAGTCTGCGGCGAGCGATAAGGTGCAATTGCCAAGTACCTCGCTGGGTAGCTTGATGGTCATTCGTCCTTATGAGTATTTTAGCCTCGCGTTGATCACTCAGAGCTCTAAGCCTGTTAGCAAGGGCATTCTGGCAGTATCGCCTTTGGATCTTGCTTTGACAGAAGAGGTTAAGGGCACCGAGTGAATGAGCAACAACTGAGTGCTTGGCTAACTCTAAGTTTTGTTCCTCAATTGGGTGGCAAACGCCTTTCTCGCCTGCTGAGTATCGATTCCCCTTCGAACATTGTTGGCTACTCAAGCCAGCAGCTGCAAGTGATGGGTTTATCAGGCAAACAAATTTCTTATCTAAGAGAGCAAGCCCCAAGAGAAGTGGAGGCTTGCTTATCATGGCAAGCAAAACAGCCTAACCATCACATCATTACCCCTAATTGCCCCCATTATCCCAAACTGCTTAATGAGATTGCCTCTGCGCCCAGTGTTCTTTTCGTTAAAGGTCACGTTGAAAAACTGATCGAGCCTCAAATCGCGATGGTCGGCAGCCGCAATGCCAGTATTGAAGGACTGCAGACCGCCAAGTCCTTCGCCAAAGAGTTTGTCCAAAACGGTTTAATTGTCACCAGTGGCTTAGCTTTAGGTATCGATGGCTATGCTCATGATGGTGCTCTAGATAAAAGAGGGGAAACTTTTGCAGTGTTGGGGTCTGGCTTGGACTCCATTTATCCTGCCCGCCACCGAAATCTAGCTGAGAGGATCTGTGAGAACGGAGCGCTGATTTCAGAGTTTCGACCGAGTGCTAAACCGAGACCTGAACATTTCCCCCGTCGTAACCGTATTATAAGTGGCTTGTCGTTAGGAACCTTGGTGGTGGAAGCGGCTGAGAAGAGTGGCTCTTTAATTACCGCTCGCTATGCCATGGAGCAAGGTCGAGAAGTGTTTGCGCTGCCCGGTTCTATTCATAGCCCAACCAGTCGCGGAGGTAACAGTCTCATCAAAGCTGGAGCATGTTTAGTGCAAAATGCTCAAGATGTTCTGATTGAAATAAAGAGTCTGTTAAACTGGTCTATAGATCAGCAGCCGAGCTTATTCGAACCTACGCCGAATGAGGGTGAAAATGAACAATTGCCATTTCCACAGCTGTTAGCTAACGTAGGATTAGAGGCGACACCCGTTGATATTTTGGCACAGAGAACCCATATACCTGTGCATGAAGTCATGATGCAGCTTTTAGAGCTTGAGCTCTCAGGGCATGTTGTTGCAGTTTCCGGTGGCTATATTCGAAAGGGGAGAGGCTAAGCTATGATGATGGACATACTGATGTACTTGTTTGAAACCTACATCCATAGCGATTCTGAATTGCAGGTGGATCAAGACGAACTTGAAGATGAACTTCTTCGAGCGGGGTTTCACCAAGATGATATTTATAAGGCTCTCCATTGGTTAGAAGACCTTGCTGCACTGCAAGATACTGAGAATCAAGCGGCGATTACTATGTGCTCTAATACCTCGATGCGTGTTTACACAAGTAAAGAGATATCACGTATTAATATGGAGTGTCGTGGTTTCTTGTTGTTCCTTGAGCAGATCAACGTCCTCACGACAGAGATTCGTGAAATGGTGATTGATCGTGTCATGGGGTTAGAGACCAATGAATTTGAGTTGGATGATCTGAAGTGGATTATCTTAATGGTACTGTTCAATGTACCGGGTAATGAAAGTGCTTACACGCAAATGGAAGAGCTGTTGTACACCAAAGAGCAAGGTATCTTGCATTAATACAGGCTTATCATGAGTAGTAAGATTGATAATCAGCTTTTTTCAGCACATGAACATGCGTTAGAGCATGAACCATGTCCACAGTGTGGTGGGGAGCTTCAGCTTCGCCATGGTAAGCACGGCCCATTTTTAGGCTGTAAGCAGTATCCGAGCTGTGATTACATCAAGCCTCTTCATCAAAATGATGGTCATGTGGTGAAAGAGCTGGGCGTTCCGTGTCCTAAATGCCAAAACGAATTGGTATTAAGGCAAGGTCGCTTTGGGATGTTCATTGGCTGTAGCAGTTATCCAGAGTGTAATCACATCGAATCTTTGGACCAACCGAAAGAACAACCTGAAGAGCAGCCACTTGTTGCCTGCCCTGAGTGTGGTCGAGGCCACTTGGTTGAGCGTAAATCTCGCTATGGCAAAACCTTCTATGCGTGTGATAACTACCCTAAGTGTAAGTTCGCCGTTAATCAGCCACCTGTTATAGGTCGTTGTGAACAGTGCCAGTTCCCGTTGTTACTTGAGAAGAAAACAGCCAGTGGTACCAAGAAGCAATGCGCTGATCGCAAGTGTCACCACATTCAATCTCAATAACTCGATATTATAGACACAAAAAAACGGCGCTCACTGAGCGCCGTTTTTGTATCCAATAAACTTTTTATATCAATAAGCCAATGTAGGCTTACTTCATCTGCTCAGCAAACTCATGCACAGCAGGGTAGGCTTGCTTATCAAGAATCTCAGCCAATGAGCACAAAGCTCTTTGTAATTCTGCGTTGTAGTCAGCGCTCACGTTAATGTGACCCATCTTGCGACCTGCACGCTTTTCTTTGCCATACCAATGAACATGACAACCACCTTGAGCAAGAATAGCCTCAGGAAGAGTATCTTCGCCAAGAATGTTGATCATTGCGGTTGGACGAATCAGTTTAGTGCTACCTAGTGGCATGCCACACACTGCACGTAGGTGGTTTTCAAACTGACAAGTCTCTGCGCCTTGTTGCGTCCAGTGGCCCGAGTTATGAACACGTGGTGCAATCTCATTAACAAGCAGTGAACCTTGAACATCAAAGAACTCAAGTGCTAGCACGCCAACGTAATCTAAACGCTCAGCAATGGCAGTGAACATGGCTTTAGCTTGCTCTTGCAGTTCAATGTCATCAATCGCTGTCGATAAGCTCAACACGCCGTCGGTGTGAACATTCTCAGCCAGTGGATACACTTGAACCTCGCCATTGGTATCACGAGCACCAACCAGTGATACTTCGCGGTCAAACGGAACAAACTCTTCAGCCACAATCGCTTGGTTGTCGGTCGCGGTAATGCACTCAGCCATTTCTGCCCAAGTCGCGTCAACATTGTCTAATGTCTTTAAGCGCCATTGGCCCTTGCCGTCGTAGCCGCCAAGTGTGCTCTTCAACACCATTGGTAAGCCAACGTGAGCAATTGCAGCGTCAAAGTCTTCGCGAGAGTTAACCACGTAGTACTTAGCATTCTTCACGTTCGCTTCGTCTAACAGGGCTTTTTCAAGACGACGGTCACCGCCAGCTTTGATTGCTTCTGTTGTCGGTAAGAACTTACCGCTGCGCTCACACACCTCAAGTACATCGTGAGGAATATGTTCGAATTCAGCAGTAATGACGTCCGCACGCTCAATCGCATTTTCTAAGCCGTTACCTAGAATCGCTTGCGTTAATGGGTGAACAATATTTTTGCTGCCAACATCAAAAGCAGAAATTTCAATATTCAGCGGTGCCCCAGCTAGGGACATCATGCGAGCAAGTTGGCCCGCGCCTAACACAAGAACATGCATGGAAATTAATCCTCTGCAGGGTTTGGATTAGCCAAAACCGTTTCTGTTTGCTCAGAACGGAATGCTTCTACTTTTGCCATTACTTCTTCATTGTGTGTACCAATGATTTGAGCGGCTAGGATACCGGCATTGGCAGCGCCAGCTTCACCGATAGCCAAAGTACCTACCGCGATACCTTTTGGCATCTGCACGATAGAAAGCAGAGAGTCCATGCCTTTCAGTGCTTTAGACTGAACTGGAACACCCAGAACTGGTACGCTTGTGAAAGCAGCAGCCATGCCCGGAAGGTGCGCTGCACCGCCAGCACCAGCAATAATTACTTTAATACCGCGCTCTTTCGCACTGGTTGCGTAGTCTGCAAGCAACTGAGGTGTGCGGTGAGCAGAAACCACTTTTGTTTCGTACGCCACGCCAAACTGATCCAACATTTCTGCAGCTAGCTTCATTGTTGGCCAATCAGATTTAGAACCCATGATAATACCGACAGTCATCTCAAACTCCTTCAGGTACGATTTAATTAGTGATTAGATATTTTGCGCGCATTATACGGGTAAAATTGCCTAAGGAAAACGTTTGCGTCAGTCTAGGTTGTTAATTGATACATTTTATAAACAAATAGCTTTAGTCACAGTGAATGATAATTTGTACACTTAGTGAGTTAGATAACTGAATTAATGAGGCAACCCGTGGATAACTTTCAACATACTTTGCAGGCATTACAACAAGGTGAAGTCATTGCTTACCCGACTGAAGGCGTTTTTGGGGTCGGTTGTGATCCCGATAATCCACAAGCCATCAAGAAATTACTCGACTTAAAACAACGACCGATCGAGAAAGGGTTGATCTTAATTGCTGCAAGTTACGAGCAACTGTTACCTTACATTGATGAAAGCCAGTTGACGGAAGAACAGTTGGTAACAGTGAAAGCGACATGGCCAGGTCCGGTCACTTGGATTATGCCAACCAGCAGCAAAGTTACTGACTGGGTAAGTGGTCAATTTGATTCCATCGCGGTACGAGTGACTGATCACCCTTTGGTTCAAAGAATGTGTAATGAGTTTGGTAAGCCGTTAACCTCTACCAGTGCTAACCTGACCGGCGAGCCGCCTTGTATGACGACTGAAGAAGTTAAGCAGCAACTTGGCCAACATTTGGTGGCTATTTTAGAAGGTCAAACGGGTGGTCGTGAGAAGCCAAGCGAAATTAGAGATGCAAAAACGTCGAAAATATTAAGACAGGGCTAAACCCTGCAAAGGAAGTAAGATGTCAGCAATTGATAAAGAAGCAGTAAAACAGTTTTTACTGAGTCTACAAGATTCGATTTGCCAGCAGCTTGAGCAAGCTGATGGTACTGCACTGTTTGAAGAAGATGCATGGCAGCGTGAGCCTGGCGAGCGCCTTGGTGGCGGTGGTCGAACTCGTGTGATGACCAACGGTGCGGTATTTGAGCAAGGTGGGGTTAACTTCTCTCACGTAGCGGGTAAGGCTATGCCTGCCTCAGCTACAGCTCATCGACCTGAATTAGCCGGACGTAAGTTTGAGGCGATGGGGGTTTCATTAGTTATCCACCCTAAAAACCCATATATCCCAACCTCACACGCGAACGTTCGATTCTTCATTGCGGAAAAAGAAGGGGAAGACCCGATTTGGTGGTTTGGTGGTGGTTTTGACTTAACGCCATTTTATCCTGTCGATGAAGATTGCCAATCTTGGCACCAAACAGCCAAAGATCTTTGTGCGCCATTTGGAGATTATGTTTATCAAGAGCACAAAGAGTGGTGTGATAAGTACTTCTATCTTCCTCACCGAGACGAAACACGTGGTGTTGGTGGGTTGTTCTTTGATGATCTTAACGAGTGGGGCTTTGAAAAGAGCTTTGCTTATATGCAGGCGGTCGGTGAAGGTTTTGCAGCCGCATACTTACCAATTGTAGAACGACGCAAACAGACGCCTTATGGTGAGCGCGAGCGTGATTTCCAACTTTATCGTCGTGGTCGCTATGTTGAATTTAACTTAGTCTATGACCGTGGCACTCTATTTGGTTTACAAAGCGGCGGTCGTACAGAGTCTATATTAATGTCGATGCCGCCATTGGCTCGCTGGGAATACCGCTACGAACCACAAGCGGGTTCACCGGAAGCTCTGCTTTATAGCGACTACCTAAAGCCTCGAGTTTGGTAGTTCTTCCTTCCTTATAGGGATAGTGATAGGGTCATCTATATAGATGACCCTTTTTTATTTCTGTTAGGTAAGGATATGACACAGCAAGTAGATCGTTATGCCGTTTTCGGTAACCCTATTGGGCAAAGCAAATCGCCATTCATTCACACATTATTTGCTCGCCAAACCAGCCAACAACTTACCTATACAGCATTACAGCCAGAGCATGGTGAATTTATCACTGCGGCCAAAACATTTTTCAGTGAAGGTGGTCGAGGATGTAACGTCACAGCACCTTTTAAAGAAGATGCGTATCAGTTTGCCAATCGCCTAACTGAGAGAGCTGAACTAGCTGGTGCCGTAAATACCCTTAAGAAGTTAGATGATGGAGAGATCATTGGTGATAACACCGATGGTGAGGGCTTAGTTCAAGACCTGCTTCAACATCAAGTCACGCTAAAAGGAGCACGTGTTCTTCTTCTTGGCGCTGGTGGTGCTGCGAGAGGAGTGATTCAACCTCTTCTCGACCAAAAGCCACAACAGCTGGTGGTCGCTAATCGAACCAGCTCCAAGGCTGAACTTCTGGCTGAGATGTTTTCGTCGCATGGCAACATCAAGGGGATGGGGCTAAGTGATGTTAATGAAGGCTTTGATGTCATTATTAACTCTACCTCATCTGGTCTAAGCGGGCAGCTTCCTGAAGTGTCTGAGGTGATTTTCAATTCTACTAGCGCCGTTTATGACATGGTTTATGGATCTGGAACGACGGTATTCAATCAATGGGCATTAGATAATGGTGTTCATGCTGCTTATGATGGTTTGGGTATGCTAGTGGGGCAGGCAGCAGAAAGCTTTATGCTTTGGCGTGGTCTTCGTCCGGGAACAAAACAGATTTTAAGAGAATTACGTAAAAATCTAGAGATGTAATGGGGTGTTTATAAAAAATGAATCAATCAATTCTATTTCCTGATATCCAAGATTGGGATGAAGAGAGCCGAACAATCACGTTCCCAGCACAACAGTCGGGCGCATTGATTGAATGTGTCATGTCTATTGAGGAATTATCACGATTGGCAGGTAAAGATATAGAAGAAGGCGATCAAGCTTTAGTTATCTTTTCAGAGTTACGTTTCGATATTGAAGAGCTAGCGGAAGAGTTAATAGAAGAAGAGGAGTATGACTCCTCTAATCGGATTCAGATCAAAGCGCTTTAGACTGAAATTACAGAGTCTAGATAGTCATTTTTATTCTGAACGTAGTTGTCTGCAGACTTCTGTAGAAAGGCACGCTCTTTATCATTTAATGGACGAGCTTGTTTTACTGGGCTTCCTACATAGAGGTAACCGCTTTCAAGTACCTTGTTTGGTGGCACTAAGCTACCAGCACCAATCATCACTTCTTTTTGGATAATCACGCCATCCAACACGATCGCTCCCATACCAACAAGTACACGATCCTCAATAGTGCAGCCATGCAGCATTACTTTATGCCCGATAGTGACATCATTACCTATTAAGAGAGGATAACCGTCAGGGTTTTCAGCATTCTTATGGGTGACGTGCAAGACACTACCATCTTGGATATTCGTTCTCTCTCCAATATGAATGTGGTTCACATCCCCTCGAGCTGCAACCAAAGGCCACACGCTAGAGTCGTTACCGATTTTGATATCACCAACCAGTACTGAACTGGTATCTATATAGACACCTTGCCCAATCTGAGGGGATATTCCTTTATAACTGCGTATTGAACTCATAAATCCTCCTTTATATAGGCACCTTAAGCCCTTAATTAAGAGGAATACTAGTGAAAATGGGGTGTTTTGAACAAAAAACGCTCGAACAATCAAAAAAGTAAGAAAAACTTCAAAAAGAGCTTGCCAGTGTGATCGAAATCTCTATAATGCCACCTCGCTGACACGGGATGGCT